>JAQXFF010000072.1 GCA_029250425.1 Candidatus Thalassarchaeaceae archaeon
AGTTGATCCATGATACTGAACGCTTCATCCAATGGTAGGTTGGGCACATAGTGCAGGAGTCTGTTGTTGTCGAGAACCAGAACCGCATCCGCTTCTTGGCGTAGGGCTTCCAACCCTTCCAAAGCGCGCAACATTCTCTGGCGTCTTTCCACCTGGAACGGTGTTGTGACCACAGCGACCACGAGTGCACCAGCTCGCTTGGCTTCTTCAGCGACAACCGGCGCAATTCCAGTACCGGTTCCACCGCCCAATCCAGCGGTGATGAAGACGAGGTCCGCTCCAGAGACGATCTGTGTAATCACGTCACGCCCAGCCTCTGCACATTTGCGTCCAGTGGAAGGGTCTCCACCTGCACCCAATCCGCGAGTGATGTGTCGTCCAACCAGCAATTTTTGCAAAGCTCGAGTATGATCTAGATGTTGCTTGTCGGTGTTGATGGCGACTGTGATGGCGCCTTCCACACCAAGGTGAGTGATTCTGTTCATTGTGTTGTTTCCTGAACCACCACAACCACAGATGAGAATTCGTGGATCTGGTACGCCAAATGTGGTCACATCTTCGTTGAGCAATGCTGTCGATTGCTTACCATCCAAATCACGTTTCAACTCGCCCACCAAATCCTCGTAGGCTTTGCCAAGAGTGCTTCCAGACCCTTGACCCGTTACTTGTCCCCCATCCATGGTATCCACCACCGGTTTTACCCGTATTCATGAGTTCGTCTTTCAACACATATTAATCATCGTGGTGGACTGCTGCTATTGAGTGCGAATTCACGACCTAGTTTGGAAGTCCGAATTGTTGCGCTAATCACAAATAGCCGAGTACGATGGGCGGTTCAAACCCGAGCGTAGCATAGCCTGGCCAATGCACCTGACTGTAGACGTGAAATTCACGGTTGTAGACAAAAGGCAGCCATCAGGGAATCGCTGGTTCAAATCCGGCCGCTCGGACCATTTCCCTCCCTACGGGAGTCTTTCTGATTTAGCGGGACGCTCATATAGGGGGAGCAGGTCGGCGGAACGCTCCAAAGGGTGACTACCATGGCACGTTCACTACACCACGCTGTCCGAGAGACATGGAAGAGACCCAAAGATGGCCTTCCTACCGACCACCGTCGTAACCGTATGGTAGAGTGGCGCCGTGAGCCAGTCATCCACCGAATCGAGCGCCCAACTCGCTTGGACGCAGCACGCCGCATGGGCTACAAGGCCAAGCAGGGCGTTGTCATGGTTCGAACTCGCGTTCGCCGTGGTGGATTGCGTAAGTCCAAAATCAACATGAAGCGAAAGCCGAGCAAGATGGGTATGAAGAAAATCACCATGGCCAAGAGCATTCAGCGCATCGCAGAAGAGCGTGTTGCACGCAAATTCCCGAATCTTGAGGTTCTCAACTCGTATTGGGTTGGCGAAGATGGAAAGAACAAGTTCTACGAATGCATCCTCATCGATCCAAGCCATCCAGCGATTCAGAACGATAAGCAACTAGGATGGGTTACTGCGAACCGCCACTCTGGCCGTGCATACCGTGGTAAGACCAGCGCTGGTAAGCGCGGTCGTGGTCTGCACAACAAGGGTAAGGGCGCTGAAAAACTCCGCCCTTCACTCAAGGCAAACCAAAATCGTGGCAAGTAAGCCTGATTTCAGGCCCAAGGTTGATGGACGACCCCGCTTCACCGCATTTCGATGGGCGAAGCTGTTGCATCCGAACTTCGCGGTATGCCAGTCATTTTACCCAATGGTCGTTTTCTTGGTACAGTTCACGATATGGTGGTCGATTCAGACGAATGGACCTGTACACATTTGTTCGTCACGAACCCGCCTGCTGAATTGGTTGAAGATCGCATTCATATCGCCATTCCATGGAGATGGATTCGAGCGGTCGAAGATGTCATCCTATTGCGTTGGTTTCCACCAACACCCATTCCTCGTGAACCAGTGAACCCTTGAAATGGAATGGGGTTTCCCCGTGACAATAGGGCGCTGCCTGCGAAAGCGGGCGTCGTTCTGTTGATTTGCGAGGAATTACCATGTTTGAGTTACACGTGTTGGGTACGTCAAGTGCTCGTTTTGCCCATGGCCGTTCAGTCTCAGGCTCAGTGCTGAACACACCTGGTGGCTTGGCCCTCATCGATTGCGGCGAAGGCATGCAGAAGCGAATGATGGATCACAATCGCGCGCTCAAATCGAGTGGTCTTGAAAACCGCACACGAATTTCACGCATACGCGCGATTTTTCTGACTCACGGACATTTGGACCACACCTGGGGTTTGCTACCATTGTTGCAAACTCTGGATTTAGATGGCCGCCGAAATCCCATGGTCATCGTGGGACCTTCTACGCGTGAAGCCATTGATTGGGCAATCCAACACCCGGGTGAAGCTCCACCAGAAAGCAGTGGAATTTCCCCAACCGACCTCGCCATTCTGTTTTCACAGTGGCAAGCCATTGGCACCAAGGATGAGGAATCATCCTACACGATTGATTGGGTTCTCATTCCCATCAATGACGATCAGCCATTCAAATCTCCGCTTCAACCTCTTGAAGGTGTCACTGTGACCATCGTACCAACCCATCATGGTGTTCCATCCTGTGGTTACCATTTTGAGACAAGTCGCAAACAAGGGCGCTTTGACAGAGAACGTGCTGCACAATTGGGACTATCTGATGCACAAGTTGGACAACTTGCGCAAGGTCAAGATTTGATGGTCAATGGTGAATCTCTAACAGCAGCGAGTTTCCGTGGTGAATCACGCCCCGGATGTAGCCTAATGGTGAGTGGGGATACTGCACATGGCCCCATTGGATTCGATTCAACAAATTTACCCAGTTCGCCTCAACTCTTGCTTCATGAAGCGACATTTCTGGCGGATCAACAGGAAAAGGCTACTCAATACCACCATTCGACTGCAGCAGATGCTGCTCGCCATGCGACCTCATGCAAAGCATCAGCATTGGCATTGACACATTATTCGAGTCGAATTGAGCGACTTGCTTTATCGGTGAGCGAAGCTCGTGAGCACTTCTCTGGAGGTGTCGCAGCCACACTGGATGGAGATTGGTTTGGGATTGATGCAAATGGCGATGTATCACACCATGTTCGCGTCGAAAATGGCTGGAACAAGAAGAATCTGTGATACACTGTCATGGGCGACCTTCAAAGGTGATTGAATCAAGCGGTCGATATGCGACGCGCACGTGTGGTACTTTTCCTCGTCACACTTCTGGTCATGTCTACTCTTCCACTAGGTTCTGCTAGTGAAGGACGCTCTACGGTATGCGGTACGACAGACATGGGTACAATGCCCGACCCGATTCTCATTTCTGACCAAGAATGTGAAAAGATTTCATTGGGAACATTGGCGCCGGGAACCATCGTGGAATTTGATGTTACAGGTGATGTCAATTTTGATTTCCTCGTGTTTAGAAACGCTGCACTGCAAGTCTACGCAAACGATCAATCCTACCGCTCCGCATCTTATTGGGCAGAGGATACTGTGTTTGAGAATATGGTTGGTACTGCTCGTTGGCATTGGACTGTGCCGGCAGATGAGAGTGAGATGAACTGGTATGTCGTCCTCGATAATTTGGCACATCCGGGTGACGAAGGCCAGGGTGCGCAGGGTGGTAGTTCACTACAGGTAAGCATCGATATCTCATTCCCTGCTCAGAGTTATTGGACAATTCATGATGATTTGATTGATTTAGATGCCAACAGCCACACACAATTGGTCGATGAGAACCTTCTAAATCTCGATGAAGGGACTCAATTGTTAATCAATGCAATTCCATTGTCGGGTGAACCAGATATCTTCCTTCTCACTGAGAATCAGCGAACCAGTTACCTCGGAGGAACCTCTCCCGAGTTCCGCATTACAGGTGCAGATCTTCTTCAGGTCACGACCGAAGACAGTGTCGTTTGGATGGTTGATTCAACCTATGCCAATCAACCACTCTATCTCTATGCCGACAATGAAGCTGGGCCTGCAGGTGGTGGCGATGGCCAGGCGCCTGCAAGTTTCACAGTGATTGTAACTCTGTTACCCGTTTTGGATGCAACCATTACCAGTGATGCGGCAGAGACTGTGGATGTTGGCGATGTTGTGACACTTTCAGCTACGAATACACCCAATCTGTCCAATCAGGTCGACACTGGGGCCTATGAATGGGATTTGGATGGTGATGGTACCTTTGAGTTGACAGGCTCTACTGCCGATGTATCGTGGCCATATGAAGGGACTTTCACAGTGACCTTGCGGGTAAATGGTGTCGATGGACGTAGTGACACTTCCTCCGTATTGATTGATGTTGAAGACCAAACAAATCCAACACCAATCATCAATGGTGGTAACAACTTGATTCGCGGTTTTGATGAAACATTCACCATTACCAGTTCATCTTCCGACAATTTTGCAATCAACCGGGAAGAATGGTATGCAGATAACCTCCTCATTCAGGCGGATTCTAGCACAGGAAACACGTTCACATACAGTTTCTCTTCTGCTGGAAATCACAGTGTTGAATTACGTGTGTTTGATTCAGCGAATTTATCTTCATCTCTCACAATCAATGTGACCGTCCAAGATCGCACATCTCCAATAATGGAGGCCATTACAGGACCGACCGATGTAATGGTCGGTGAAGAGAATACTTGGCGAATGAATGCCAGTGACCCGAATTCACCCGTACTTACCTGGTCTTGGGATTTTGATCGTTCAGTCGATATGGATGAGGACGGAGATACCAAGAATGATGCTGAAGCCACAGGCGATTTGGTAAAGTGGACGTTCACCAAAGGCGGGGATTACTCGATTACTTGCACAGTCACAAATGAGCAGGGACTCACATCTACCCGTGAATTGAATGTTCACGTTGAGGAACAAGAATCTTCATCTTCAGCAATCTTCGGACTGACGTATATCTTCCCGATTGGTGGACTGATTGGCGCCATTGTGGGCGGTGTATTCTTGGTTCGATGGATGAATCAGCGGCGCACACATCAGGAATTAATGGATGAAGAAGCCGCTCGAACCGCATCCGAAGAAAATGAAGCGGCTCGGGAACCAGATCATGAAGAACAACTGTCTATGTTCCAAAATCGAGGTGGTGCTTCCAGTGGATTCCAACGAGGAGGCGGGGATGAGATGGCACAAATTGCCGGTGTTGGAGCTGGATATGGAACTCGACAACAACCGGTACAAACCCAATCGAGTACCGTTGATGGTGATGCTTTACTCTCAGCGTTTGCAGAGCCTGATGTTGAACCCACTCCTGTAGCGGAACCTGAAGCAAAACCTGAACCTCAAACAGCTCCATCTGCAAGTGAGCGCGCTAGTGTTCTTTCCAGTGGG
>JAQXFF010000075.1 GCA_029250425.1 Candidatus Thalassarchaeaceae archaeon
CATCAACATCAAACACCAATGGGTCACTACCAAAGAACAGTATTTCTTGTGCATCTGTCAATCCATCGCCATCTGTGTCGTTAGACAATGGATTGGTGCCATACAAATTAACTTCAATACCGTCGAGTAATGTATCATTATCACTATCTGGATTGAGGGGGTCAGTATTGTTGTGCATGATTTCTGCATAATCAGTTAAATCATCATTATCTGTATCGTTATCGTATGGGTCCGTACCATATACATCAGTCTCATTGTCGTTGGTCAAACCATCACCATCAGAGTCTAAAATGGTCGGAACTCCATGGATAACAAGTTCCCAATCATTCCAGGTACCAGTGTCTCCATTGCCATCATCTTCGACCTTGAGGGTCCAATCACCTTCCGATAGTTCATCCCAATTATGGACGGTGGAAAACATCCAATCTCGGTAATTATTGTTTGAATCACTTTGCTTCTGAGCCAAGGTACTCTCTGTACCTGAAGGTGAAGTTAGTGTGATAATCAAATCTCCTCGATATACATGATCAATGTCGACGTAAACTTCAACGTGTTCTACTTGCAACCCATCATTGATGGTCACTGTATCATTCAATCCTTGTGGATCGTTATCAGGAATTGCTGTGTTGATTGTACGAGTATTCGTGGTGATATTCATTGAAGGTTCAACATGGGTCCAGTTTTCAGCCATTGCAACTGCAAGACCTGCATCTATGGCCCCAAATCCATACTTGTGAGATACATCATGGCCCGCTCCATTGACATTCCATGAACTATCACTAGGATCATTTTTCCGAGCACTGTGAACCAAAATATGCTGCACGTCTCGCCAAGTCAAATTGGAATTCGCTTCGAGAATGAGGGCAATTACTCCACTGGCCAGAGGAGTTGCAGATGATGTGCCGCCAAATGTATCGGTGTAATCGTTAGTTGTATATCCCGCTGAACCTTCAATATCAGTGGTTGTAATCCCTTCACCACTTCCGTCGCTATGCGCAGCAACCAGAATGTTCGCGCCTGGTTCAGCGTACCATGATTGATCGCCAGCATGGGTAATCGCAGTGACGGCGATGGTTTGGCGTGCATTGGCATACCCATCCTTGTTAGAATCGTCATCATTACCCAACCCATTACCTGCCGCCCAAGTGATGATGTTACCCAAACCGCCACGGCCATTGGCAACATCATCTTCGAAAGCTGCAATTGTTAACGGGCCTGGGCCCGAAAGTGTACTGCCGTCATCACTAGGCCCCCACGAATTGCTGTAAATATCGATAACCTGATTCTCATGTGCCAATGCATCTGCTTCAGTGGAATCCGGGGTACCACAAGCAATTAGCAACAAACCTGCAAGATTAGCATCGGGTGCAGCACCTGACACACCTACGCTATTGTTTCCAGTTGCAGCTGCAACACCTGCTGCTGCAGTACCGTGCGCATTCGAATTGGATGGCGAAGGGTTTCCATCATCGCCACAAAAATCGTAATCGTTGGTAGAATCGTAATTGGTCGTCAAATCGGGATGTTCGTGATCCAACCCATCATCGACAATCCCAATGGTGACGCCAGTACCTTGGTAAGATTGCCATGCACCTGTGAGGTTTGCATCTTCCCCTGAAAGACCTCCGCTGGTTTGACCCGTGTTTTCCAAATGCCATTGATCCCCGAATTTAGGGTCATTTGGTGTCCATCTCTGTTCCTGTTGACGTTCAATCTCAGGACATGCAATTTCGATTTGGTTTGAATCAAGCCATAGTTCAATCTCAGATGGATTCGCTTCCACGAGCCAAGCATTGGCAAGAAGAGGTGCAGCCTTACCCATTGGATGTGAACCAACCACCAGCCATGTGCCATCATGAGAAGGTAATTCCGCACAACGGGAAAAAGCAGATTGTACCGCTGTCGAATACTCCGAAAGATAATCTGTTTCTTCATGAACATCCGTCGCAGAAACAATCGGTGACAGACTTGCGAAAATCATCACAAGTGTCAATCCAAGCCACTTCATGGCCCGTAGGGCCATGACTAAGTTATTGAAACCATGTTTGTAGCGTTCAATTACTGAGGAATTCTTGTACGGCGGCTTCCACTTCAGAATCTGGCATTAACCGACGTTGACTCTTGGCGATTTCAAACAGATGCGCAACCAATTCATCACTCACTTCATATCCGTGCTGTTCAAGCCACCAAACAATATTTGAACGCCCACTCATGTGTCCAATTCGGATGATTTGTTGTAACCCATAATCTTGTGCAGGCACCCCTGAATAAACTCGGTCTGCAAGCCAATGATCACCTTTCTTCATGGCCTTGATGACTGCACTGGCATGGACACCAGTTCCAGTTTCAAAGGCGTCTTCTCCAAATACAGGGTAATTTCGAGGCAAAGCAACTTCGACGTAGTCATGCGCTTTCTGCATGTATTCATTGAGTAGAGTCAAATCATTCTCGATGACACCCATCAAACTCAGATTGACAAGGGTTTGATCCAACGGAGCATTGCCCGCACGTTCACCAACGCCCAGTGCAGTTCCATGAATGACATCTGCACCAGCTTCAGCAGCAGCCAAATTGTTGGCCACCCCTAATCCACGATCTTGATGACCATGCCAATTGACTTCGATGTCACGGCGTTTCACGCCCGCATCAGGAATGACTTCTTCCTGAATATAGGTGAGAAGTTGCTTAACACCATTCGGTGTGACGTGTCCGCAGGTATCACAAACACAAATTCGATCTGCTCCTAACTCAATGGCTCGAGTGTAAACTTCCTTGATTTCTTCTGGCTTTGAACGAGTTGTGTCCTCTGTAACAAACATCACTGGAATATCATTGTCCACTGCGAATGTTACCGCTTTTTCCGCAGTACTGAGGATCCGTTCCATGGTCCAATTTTCAGAATATTGACGGATGGGGCTTGTCCCTAGAAAAGCACTTGCCTGAATTTTCATTTCATGCTTGGCTTGTAAATCAACCAATGGTTCGATATCAGAAATCAAGGTGCGGACAGCGCAACCGGGTCGAATGTTGTAGCCATTATCGACAATGTGTGACATCATGGCATCAATATGGTTGACGTGGAATGGACCAGCCCCCGGTAGACCGAGGTCTACCTTCTGGATTCCAAGGCGTTCCATGTAAGACAATAATTCGATCTTTTCTTCAATCGTGGGGTTTCGAGCACTTGGGCTCTGCAAACCATCACGTAAGGTTTCATCATCAAACCAAATTTCATGGGGATGATTTGCAGCATTTCTACTGAATTCATAGTTGACTACATTCCAGTCATAAATCAGGTCGCTTTCCTGCATTGGCTGTCCCTCCCGCACTACGTGCAACATCCGAAGGGGTGGTGGGGTGTATCAATTCAACGCTGAAGTGACTACGAAACTCGCATTTTACGGTTCTTCTTTGACAAAATTTTGAACATGACTAGAACAAGGAATAAAATTGTCAATTCTGGACTGAATAACACGCTAACCAAAGATATGAACATCAATGCCAAGTAATACAGTGAAACAAAGAACGAATGAGCTGCAGAAGGAATTCGACCATCTGCATCACGTGGTTCATGAATATCAATTGATATGACGGATTGGTTGTACCAAATTCCGAGAACAAGCACAATAAGGGTGTAAACATAAGCAGCAAGCTCTCCAACTTCTGCAGGGTTCAACCAAGGCAT
>JAQXFF010000077.1 GCA_029250425.1 Candidatus Thalassarchaeaceae archaeon
TGGAACAGAACATAGGCTTCTGCACCACGAATCTCACCGACAATGATGTATTCTGGTCGTTCTCGAAGAGCGGCCTTTAGCAACTCGAACTCACCAATCTCGCCTTCACTGGACTCACCACCGAATCCCTGTCGTGTTAGACCGGGAATCCAGTTGGGTTGGGGAATGTTCACTTCACGTGTCGACTCGATACTGACAATCTTCATCTGCCACGGAATAAACAAGCACATTGCGTTGAGAGTTGTTGTTTTCCCAGATGCCGTTCCACCGACGAAAAGCATTGAAATTTCATTTTGGAATGCAATCCAAAGGTAGGCCACCATCAAACTGGTCATCGTACGGAAGGCCACAATATCACAAGGACTGAACGGATCTTCACGGAAGCGCCGGATACAGAATGTCGAACCTCGGGTTGACACTTCACGACCTAATTTCATCACGATTCGTGAACCATCCATTAGAGTTGCATCCAATAGGGGCTCAGCAACTGAAATGTGTTTGCCACAACGTTGTGCGAGTTTAATCACATAGGATTCCAATTCCTGATCATTGGGCCAGGCAATTGTGGTCTCAGTCGATTCGAACTTTCGATGATAGGCGAAAATAGGGATGTTAGTTCCGTCTAGGCTGACGTCCTCCACGTTGGCATCATTCATCAGAACGTCCATCCGACCATAACCGATGAGATCGCGTTTGAGGTAGTAGAAAATTTTTGAACGCGATTTCTTGTTGACTTTCAATCGATATGATTTGACAATTTGGTCCATCGCTGCACGGAGATAGAGTTCTGGATTGGAATCAATTTCTTCGATATCAGCCGTCAATGCTTGAATAAAAATGGTCTCAATCTCAGCACGAACTTCTTCTTCTTTCTTGGTCAAAGGGGGCTCAATCACTTGGTAAACAATGTTTAGTGTACGCAAATCACGTACGATTCGGGCAAACGCATGTGGTGGCAAAACGGGGTATTTGTCAAGCTCTTCATACTGCTGTTGTTGGCGACGTTGGCGTTGCCCCCGGCCACCTTTACCTCTCTGTGCCATTCTCGATACCTCCGGCCCTTGATGTTCGGATGCTGCTTCGTACACTATAAGATTCCGCAGGGAACCATAGGTTCCCTCCATAGTGCACGATAAATTGACTTCGCCGAGTAAAAAAATCAGAGGCCGGGGGATGGGGATTTTCAGTTCTCAAAGGCGGCTCGACCCCATCGGCGTTCCAACATCAAGAGGAAGGTGCCACCTAAGGCCAATAATCCCAGAGAAATTGCAACGATGCCACCAAATGATGCTTGAGCTTGAGTTGAATCATACACTGCTGATTCGGCACCGATTCCTCCCGCTTGAATTTGATCGAATTGATTGGCGTATAGCGACATATCCCCTTGCGTGAATGAAAGGAGGAATAATGATACCAATGGAAGGACTGTGGCGACCCAAAATATGGCCATGATCTGAGTGTCAAATATTGCCTTATTGGGACGCAATCCCATGAGTAAACCACTCAATGCGACGATGTAAACAGAATTCGCTATCATCACCAACAATGCTGGTAACAAACCAGCCCATTGATTCAACAAATAAGCCATCAGAATCAGGAAGAGTATCGAGATCCAAGTTGTCATGATGAAATACACGAGGATTTTTGCCCGTAATAATTGTGGAACTCGCACGGGCAAACCATTGAGGAAATCAGGGCTATCAACAGCATTTAACCACGAATAGAAATTGAAGCCAAAGAATCCCAAAAAGGGTGCGTATGACAACAAATTAAATGGAATAGGGAATCGAGCAAAGTCAGCCATCCAGGCCAATGCCAAGAGGAATAATAGTGGGACGCAATATGAACCCAGCATTTTGAATAATGTACCCGAACGCCACACGTCGACCATTTCTTTAGCGACCAGCGTGCGCATCTGTCCATTTCCAAGGAAGAAGAGTTGGCGATGAACAGGAATGAAGAGTTCAGTTCTAGTTGTCACTTTAACCTCAAAGTCATCTGGAACGAGATGGGCTCCGATTGTAGCGATAATTAGCCAGCAAATAGCAGCAAACGGTAACAATAGCAAATTGTGTGTCAGTTGAACGTGTAGCCCTGCAATCGCTGCTTCAAGTGGGATGATGTCAATGGCAACCACAATTCCTGCACCCACAGCACCAATTGGGACCAAGAAAGCACCTAGGCGAGATCTTGACCAAATTGCACTGGCAAAGAAAGACAGGGCAAGACCTTGCATCATTGTAACCAACATACATGCGAGGACGATTGGCAATGAAACCCAAACTAGGGGGATGGACAAACCTGTGAACATTCCGAAAAGGATGCCAAGAGCCATCCCCCCAACGGCAGGAGTCAAAATAAGGCATAGATAGAAGGTCACTTCTTTGCAATAATATGCCAAGTATACGGGTGGTAATTCTAGAGGCAATAAGGCCGGCCCTGCGAGCAAATATGATTTCCCACTGGCACGTTGACTCACCATATTACGTCCAATGAATGCAAATGAACCCATGCCGAGGCTGAACATGAACAATGAAAGATGCAAACCAATTTTTAGTTCGTCCCAAGTAAATGCTTTTTCAGATTGGGCTTCGGCTGCCTGTATTGTATCATACGCTGAATCAATACCCGCGTCCCCTGTTAGAAAACGCAATCCAACTGTGATAATCATCGTCACAAGAGCCAACATTACGGGGAACATCATGATGTGGTGTTTACGCGTAAAATCGACATTTTGACGCCATTCTTCTCGAAACATCATCACAAAATTAGAACGGAATGAGGTCGAAAAATTAGGTGGCTCTCGCAAGCCATTATGCATACTCATTCCTCCTCATTAGAGTCTGCATTGGATTCAATTTCCTCTACGGATGCACCGACCAAACGAATGAAAATATCTTCCAAATCCTCATTGGAATCTTGCCGTAAATCATCTAGTGTTCCAGCAGCCAAAACACGACCTTGATCAATCACTGCGACACGAGTACACATTCGTTCAGCTACTTCCAAAATATGGGAACATAGGAAAATGGTCCCGCCATCAGCAATATGTTCCATCAACAATTCACGACATTTTCTTTGATAGATCGGATCAAGGTTGACGAACGGTTCATCAAGAAATAGCAAGCGTGGTTCGTGAATGAAAGCGCCTGCAAGCATAACTTTCTGCCGTTGCCCCTTTGAGAGATCCTTGCAAAGAGTCTCTCGTTTGTCGTCAATACCGAACCAATTTAACCAGTAATCGACTTTTGAATCGATTTCTTCAATACCTCTAATTCGACAAACGAAATCAAGATATTCAGCTGAAGTAAGATACGAAGGAGGGCTTTCAGATTCAGGAACGATTCCGATATTCGCCTTCACTTTTTGTGGGTTCAATGCAACATTTGTCCCCAATACTTTGGCAGAACCCAAGGAAGGTGACAATTGGCCTGTTAAGAGTTTGATAAAGGTAGATTTACCCGCTCCATTCGGCCCGAATACTCCAAAGAATTCACCCGCATGAACAACAACATCAAGTGGATGTAAAGCAACAAAATCTCCAAATCGTTTACCGAGATCTTTGGTCTCGACCAATGCACTCTCAGTCATTCTTACGCCCCAGTCCACTCAGCGGTTTCTCGGTTCAGGAATGCTTTGACACCAATTTCCATGTCGGCAGTATCAAACAGGGCGCAAAACAAATCTCGCTCGGAGAGAATACCTGCGCTGAATGGTTGTTCCAAGGATGCACGAACCGCCGCTTTGGCGATTCGAATCGTATGAGGAGATTTGCTCGCTAGATTTTGAGCAATTTCCATAGTCTTGTCAACTATTTCATTTTCGGCAACGAGGTGGTTGATGAGTCCGATTCGATTTGCTTCTTCACCATCAATCATTTCTCCAGTCATTACCATCTCCATGGCTCGTCCATATCCTAGTAATCGACAAAGTCTCTGTGTTCCACCTCCTCCAGGGATGAGTCCTAGATTGATTTCAGGTGTGCCAAATTTTGAACGAGGTGTGGCCAAACGCAGATCGCATGAAAGTGCAATTTCAGAACCGCCACCCAATGCAAAACCATCAATCATCGCAATGGTTGGCTTGGTCAAGTTCCAGATATATTCCCAAACATTGTCGTCAAAAACAGGTCGGATTTCGATACTAGACTTGCCTTCAAATTCAGAAATGTCTGCACCTGCAACAAACGAGTTGGGCTTGGGCCGCTTACCCTCCGGTGCATCATTTGGAGTCGCACCTGTGATGACAATAACTCGAACAGAGTCATCTGATTCAGCCCAAGCACATGCTGATTTCAATGCTGTATTCACTTCGATATTCAGTGCATTCAATTTATCCGGGCGGTTGATGGTCCATATTGAGACCACTCCTCCAGCGGGACTGGCTGCACTGGCAGGGACATTTTCGATTAGAAGCACGTCGGATTCGGGAGGTGCGCTCATGTGGCGCCGTAGGCGCCATACTTCTCAACCCTATGGTTTGAGAATTTACTCGTTCATCTCATCTCGCATCGCATCTAGCTTCGAACTTGAAGCGGGAGGTGGAGGCAGTGGTAATCCTCCAATATCGGGCAATGGAGGAGGGGGTAAATCTCCAAGTTCAGGGAGCGGTGGTAATTCAGGCAATGGTTCGGCACTGGCGATGAATCCTTGATCCAATGGCAAACGAATCTTGAGAATACGTGTGTCATCAATTCGTGCAAATACCGCCCCTACAGGACTACCGGGTGGAATGTCATCAGATACTTCGTGAATGGTCAGCCCATGATTGTCCGTTCCAATCAGTGTAAGCAAGTCTTCAGATTCATCTGCAGATTGGTAAATCTTGGCAGTTTCAGAACGAATATCTGCCAATTGTTCTCTTCGCCTAGCTTCGATTCGGCGGCGAATCAATGCATGCCGGTCACGACGATCATCAATGAATGACTCGATATCAGCTTCTTCCATTGACTCAGCATCAATTTCTGCTACGAATTCTTCAGCGACGTGGACGTTTTCGTCAATCACAGAAACTTCAACCTCATCATCTGCCAAACTGACGACGATTTCTTCGTCGACGGGTTCTGGTTCTGGTTCGGGAGCCCCACTGCGACTTCGTGACAATTTTGCATCTCTGCGGGATGAAGCATCTTCTTCTGATTGAACCGGAGCTGGGATTTCTTGATCAGGTTCACTCTCTACCTCTTCTTGTTCCATCTCGGATCGATGACGGATTCGTTTCACCTTACGTCCTCCGCCTGTTCCCATCAAGAAAATAATCAGAAGGAGAAGCACAGCACCAAAAATCAAACGCTCTTTTTCATCTAAACTTCCAGCGAGTGCAAGGAATCCAAGAACGCCAATGACAAGGGAGAACCACAACAGTGTTCTCTTGAACGTGAGCATCACGGCGCCTCCAGCCCATCCACTTGTTTGCCCGTCTTAGGGATGCCGCCACTAGGCTCCGTTCTCATTGAGGTAATCGGATAAGGCCCGTAACGCCTTGCCACGGTGGCTGTAAGTGGATTTTTCTTCTTTTGTCATTTCGGCAAAAGTACGCCCATCTTGACTCTCATCTGGGATGAATATCGGGTCATATCCAAACCCATCATCACCTTTGATTTCTGGAGAAATTCTTCCATCACATCGACCGATGAAAACCTCGACAACTTCACCGGTCCACAATGCTGCAACAGTCAAGAAATGAGCGGCCCTTTCATCATCGAGAAGTCGCAAGATTCCATCGCATCCAATCGATTGTAGAACATGGGCTGAATATACGCCTGGAAATTCAGGTAATGCCTCAATAAACAATCCCGAATCTTCAACCAGCAATGATTCCCCAAGGCGGTTTTCTGCAGCTAGTAATTCAACAGCTTGCGCAATTTTGGCCAAAGCAACTGTGGTCAAATTATCGCTCTGTGGTTCGATCACATCGGGCACTTCACCATTGATTTTGAAGGCTTGAATTTCCCACCCATGGGGGCCAAACAAATTCTGTGCTTCAGCGAGTTTACCTGAATTACCTGTCAAGAAGTTCAGAGTCGCCATGTAACTGCGAAACGAGGGTGAGGGTTGAAGTCTTCTCTTTGATTCCAAGATGTCATGGAGACCAAGATGCTCGCTCTGGTTGGAGTTGGCGGTGCCATTGGTGCTGTTCTACGATACATGATTGGAGAATGGCTTCCGGATGGATTCCCATGGGGCACTCTGACCGTTAATTTACTTGGGTCACTCATCCTTGGAGTGATTGTAGGAATGTCACTTTCAGCCGAGATGGGTTTACTTCTTGGAACAGGAATCATGGGCGCATTTACAACGATGTCAGCCTACAGTGTTGACCTTGTTGAGTTGTTTGAAAATAGTGAATATGGACCCGCTGTGAGTTATGTCCTAATCACATTGCTTGGTTGCCCACTTCTGGCCTATGGCGGAATGAAAATAGCACAGGCTGCTTAACCGTGATACCGAACCCGACCCCGGATGTCGTTGAATCGCTTCACAACATCTTGGCCACCTTCCTGAAGATAACCTGAAAGAACTCGATCCATCGCACCGTCGAGGTTTGGGTGACTGGCCTTCAAACACTCATTTAGAACTTGTAAATCCAATCCAAGTGGCTCAATATCATCAGTAATTTGAGATAACCCAAAATCGATGATGGAAAGACCTTCTTCATTATCCCAGAGAATATTGTGCGACGTCAAATCCCCATGGCTGATTCCAGTGGCATGAATTCGACGTATTGTGGATCCCAATTCTTCTAGCATATCAGAATCGCCACCGTTCCGGAGGTGATCAAACAGAGGTCCACCGGGCATGCGACTTGTAATCATCCAGCCCGCTGTAGCATCAATCGCAAGCAATACAGGTACAGGTACAGCAGCAAGATGGAGGCGACGTAACAAACGAACTTCGGCAGACATTCTGGATTTGGTGAGACGTGCATCGAGATCTGGATGTCTCCATGTTCGGGGCTGCCTCTGTTTGAGAACGGCTTCTTGACCCATCCAAGTCCCTGCATGAACGATTGCTTCTGCGCCCTGATGCAGCATTTCTGCACCAACCCATGGCCCCGTCATCAACTCCCGGAGATGAGATGAGTTCAAAGCGGTTGCACTAGACGGCAAATCGAATGGGCCTTACTTTACCAACCGTTCCGTTACCCCGCGAGGAAATTGAAACCTCTGCGTTTTCCAATGAAGAAATCGAACTTGAAGCAATCCGACTTCAAGAGGCCATCCAGCAGCACCAACGGTGGCCGATTGAAACATGCCGAAGTATCGCTCCTTTGACCTTGGAAATTAACAGATTGAAAAAGGAAAATGATGTCTTCTTAATCGCGCATTCTTATCAAACTCCAGACATCATTTACGGAGTTGCAGATGAAGTTGCAGATTCCTACACCCTCTCCAAAGCAGCACGTGATGCACCACAGCAAACTATTCTGTTCTCCAGTGTGCGATTCATGGCTGAAACTGCAAAAATTGTCAGCCCACATAAGATCGTTCTACATCCTTCTCCTGAAGCGGGATGCAGTCTTTCGGATGGGATTACCGCGCAAGATGTCAGAGATTTGAAAGCCCAATATCCTGGAATCCCAGTTGCTTGTTACATCAACACAACTGCCGCAGTCAAGGCCGAATGTGATGTCAGTGTGACCAGTAGTAATTATTTGAAAATCTGTGAACGACTACCGGGAGATCGCCTCATTTTTGTGCCAGATCGATTCATGGGTGCTCATCTCCAAAAGGCACTTGCTGGAAAGAAAGAAGTCATCGTATTCGATGGAGAATGCGAAGTTCATGCCGTCTTTACCGGCGACAAAGTTCGAGAATGGAAACAAAGAATCGGTGAGAATCTAACGGTCTTAGCTCATCCTGAATGTAGCGCAGAAGTCTTGGAAGAAGCTGATTTCATCGGTTCTTCGGAGAAATTGATTCACGAAGCAATTCGACTTGGTGTTGAAGGACAACCCGATGTGATGTTGATTACCGAATGTGGTACGGCTGAACGAGTGCTGGCTGAAACGGAAGTCGAGCTCAATCTGTATGGTGCTTGCGTCATGTGCCGTTACATGAAAGCCACACAATTGGAAGATATTCTTCAAGCACTGCGAGAACCAAGATTGGATCAAATAATCGAAATTGACGCTGAAATCATCACTCGGGCGCAACGGAACCTCGATGAAATGTTCCGATTAGCGGAATAATCACTCTTCTTCTTCTTTCGCCTGACGCTTGGGCATGATGTGTCCCTCATTCTCATTCAATCTCTGACCTGTCCAAATCAGTAATAGGAATGGAAGCAAGAGAATGAACAATTGCAGAGTAGTGGATGAATAAGGTTCCAATACAACTTCAATCGTAAAGACTCGAATTTCTGTTTCATTGTCTTCATCTACTTGTAACCATGCGATATGATCCTCCATCACCTGTGGTTGAAGTTGATCAATTTCATCATCTGCATTCAATTGGTATGATTGATTCATTTCGACGTCATGGTAGTTGACATCCCAATCCAAATACATCTCCGCAGGATTATTGGAAATGAGGAACTGATGATGTTGCCAGGCGACGTAGCCGTGTCCGATGCTTGGGGCTGCAACAGGGAACACAGGGTCACCCAGAATTTGCTGTTCACCATTTGAGAGGTCAACCAAAACCAAGCGATTGATTGCACTGAGATTGACTAACGCTACGAGATGATTTTCATCCAATGCAATTTCCGTAATTGTGGCATTCTCGTAATCGACGAGTGTATCTGTCATTTCGAAGACTTGGTTATCTCGCTCTTCGCCAATCGTTGCATTGAGTTCAACTGTAATGTGCTGTTGAATTCCATCAATGGTTTGGATATGAACAGAAAGTGATTCCCCCACCTCTGTGTATGCAACCCTGTTTTCATGACTAGCAATCATTGAAACTGGACCATTGGGTACGGTGGAGAGGGTTGAGCACCCGTTGACTGTGGTACAATCAATCCCTCCACGGACTCGAATCTCGACTCCGCCTTCATTCAACATGACCATACGCGGCCAATCATCACGAGCAAGAACTTCCCCATTAGACAACATGGCGATGTCATCAAACAGCGGACCAGTGAGCCATTGACCTTCCCATTGATTCGAACTGAGATTGAAAAAATCCAATTGATATCCATGCCATACCACAATGTGTGATTCGCCAATCAGAATCTCCACAGGATAGTTGCCCCAATCAGTGTAGATGCCGAAGTTTTGTTGATAGGATTCTTCAGTTGAAAGGTTCCACAAGGTCACCGTGATGTTTCCTTCATCAATGATCTCGTAACTGGCAAGCCAACCATCGGCTCCCGATGCAGAACCAGGATGTGTGACCCCTTCTGCCGGGAAATGTTGGTGAGTTGCATCCCACAACAAAGTGCCACCTGTACCCGCAAGAAGAAGCATGATGGCGACACCAGTTTGTCTGCTACCAGCGAGTTTGAACCAAGCAATTCCACCAATAAACATGGCTTGAATTTCCTTGACTGGGCGACGCCAATCAGCGAGTAACCAAGAGACTCTGTGCAAAAATGAACGTTCGTCAAGCCACCACCAAACAGTGGGTGCAATCCGCTCAGAAAGATGAACTGAAAGCATCCCAACTGCAATCCCACCGATGATATCGCTCACCCAATGAATACCCAAATAGAGAATTGTGAATGCGGTTAACAGTGTGTACCCAATCAAACAATTCCGCCAAACCTTCCATCGCCCATCCAAGTCATTTCTTGCATAACAATACCATATGGAAAATGGAATGCCGATGTGCAAACTCGGCATGCCATTTGTGAATGGATCAATGCGTGTAAACCATGTTTGAATTTCGGGTGTTAAATGGTAACCCAAAGTTTGCATTTCTGGAATATAATCACCAGTCACACGGACATTAAAGAATAGATAGAATGGGAGTGCCAACATGTAGGTCAACAACAATGTCAACGAGATTCTATCAGCCATATGTCGATCGTCGAAATAACAGGTGTATAC
>JAQXFF010000084.1 GCA_029250425.1 Candidatus Thalassarchaeaceae archaeon
GTGGTTCAATTAGCATCACTTTGCACTCATTTCCGGCTCTTGGCTTGTGTTTTACGCCTTTTGGAACCACGCACATTTCCCCGGCTTCAAGTGCCATCGTATGGTCTTCAAATTCAATCTCCATGTTGCCTTCAATCACCAAGAACAACTCGTCGGTATCGGCATGATCATGCCAGACAAATTCTCCTTGAATTTTGACCAATTTGATTTGGTAATCATTCAACTCTTCAATGATCTTCGGTGTCCAGTGTTCTGAGAAGAGGGACAATTTGTCTTGGAGGTTGATTTTCTTCATGCACTCGTCTTGTGCAATCGTCGTATTATCTTGACTACGTCAAGGATACTCGAAAAGCGCCGTGTGCAGGGTTCGAACCTGCGACCTGTGGATTAACAGTCCACCGCTCCACCAGCTAAGCTAACACGGCTTGCGAGTCGGCGACTTGGCTTTCATTCAAGAATGAATCGGGTGGCTTCGGTTGAAATTACGGGGCTGCTCAATGGTGAACACTAAGGGCGGTTTTGGCTGGTTTCGGGGCATGGGTGACGTCGGCGGGGCTTGGAAAGCATCTCCAGAAAACCTTGCACATGCCGAGGCCGTCCTCTCTGCCACCGCTGCAAGTGGGGCATTGTATCGAGACGGTTTGGGCATGATTGCCAGCGAGAACATCGTCAGTCCACGTGTGCAGGAAGTCATCACCAGTGATCTGCATGGACGTTATGCTGAGGGCTTACCGGGCAAGCGTTACTACCAGGGCTGCGGAGGTTTTGACGACATCGAGTCACTTGGGATTTCGTTGGCTCAGAAGGTGTTCAATTGCAGTTTTGCAAACATCCAATCCACTTCAGGGACCGTTTCCAATATTGGTGCATTGAAAGCTCTGGCCAAACCTGGTGACAAAATTACTGCTGTTTCAACTGCTGATGGTGGACACATCTCCCACGCTCGAATGGGTGCGGTGGGACTACGCGGCCTTGATTTGACGACTTATCCTTGGGATGTCGATCGAATGGAGCCGGATGTGGATGCGGCATGCGCAATGATTCGTGAAGTGCAACCCACCCTTGCGCTGGTTGGCCAATCTGTATTCCTGTTCCCGACCCCTTTGCAAGAGATGGCCGATGCTGCTCACGAAGTTGGTGCCAAGGTGATGTATGATGGCGCCCACGTTCTCGGATTGATTGCAGGCGGTCAATTCCAGGACCCTCTGAGAGAAGGTGCTGACATTGTCACAGGTTCCAGTCACAAAACATTCCCAGGGCCCCAAGGTGGATTCGTGTTATCAAATAGTGACGATGAAAAATTCCAGCGTAAATTGAACAGTGCCATTTTCCCCGGCGTTTGTTCATCTTACCACTTACACCATGTGGCAGGCAAGGTAATTGCATTATCGGAATTCGCTGAATATGGTGCCGCCTATGCAGAAGACATTGTTAGCAATGCCAAGGCGTTTGGTGCAGCAATGGCTGCTGAAGGTTTTGATGTCCTTGCCGAAGGTAGAGGATACACAGCCTCTCATCAGATTTTGACCCGCCATGGTGAATCGGATTCGGGTGCGGGCGCCAAGGCCGCTCAGTTACTTGAGGATGCAGGAATCATCACCAACATGAACATGTTACCCGGAGATACCAAGGCGATGACTCCGAGTGGTTTACGTTTGGGTGTTCAGGAATTAACTCGCGTGGGCATGGACAATACACAGATGGAAGAAGTCGCCAATCTGTATGCAAGAGTATTGCTGAAGGGCGAGGATCCTGCCTTGGTGAAGCCAGATGTCACGGCTTTGAAATCAGAATTCCAGACGATTCGTTACTGTTTCAATGAAGATGGAGTCAGTGGC
>JAQXFF010000093.1 GCA_029250425.1 Candidatus Thalassarchaeaceae archaeon
AAACTCCTCTATGGTTTGGCCATTGATGCCCACCATTGGGGCTGGATCAATACACCGCAACTGGGTGGTTCTTTGATTGCACTTGTCGGCGTCAACATACTGGTAGGTTATCGCCACAAGCACGACGCCATCATGGCTCAAGCCACCTTGGTTTCTCTTGCATTGGCCTCAGCGGCAGGTTCTGTAGGTGGGGAATTGGGCGTTGCTGCCATGATTATGCTAGCCACAATGCTCCTACATGGTTTGGCCTATCATCGACAAAGTGGTAATTTGGCCTCACTCGGAATTGCTGCTAGCCACCTTTGGATTGGCCTTCATGCCATTCAATCAGAACCACTCAATATTGGAGCGCTTGAAATTTTACCTCTGACCGACCCGATGCCTTTGTTCCTCCTTGCTTTAGCCGTTACTTGCATCAATGGTTCAATGGCAGCTCGGTTCTCGCATGCAGATAATTGGTTCAGCAAGGGAATCGCGATTAGTGGACTTGGCAAACCCGGCTTGTGGGGTGTTTCGGTTGGCCTCGGCATGATTGGGGCCCTACTGCTATTGGCCAGTGGTCGAGATGCAACGGGTTACTCACTGGGGATATTGGTATCTCTACTCGCTGTATATGGAGGCTCTTATCTTGTGGTTCGAGGAGTTGATGCGATGGAGGTTCTGAAACCGTTGCTCACATCATTGCCAGTTCTGTTGGTTATCCTTATCGGTCTTGAAGTGGATTTCATTGGAACAACTCCTATATCTGGATACGAAGCTTTTGCTGTACTCTCGGCAATTGTCACGATTGCAATGCTCCTTCAGCACCAATCCAATGTTACTGATCGCGTACTGTGGTTGGGTAGTTTAGTCCTCATTCTATTACTGACTATCCTCATTCCTGCAGAATCAGCATCCGAAGGTGGTGACGAAGGTTTCTATCTCCTCATCGGGCTCACTGTGGTTCATTTGGCCACTGGAGTATTGGCGTTAAAGCGAGTTTCCCCTAGTATTGCAGGCGCCACAGTTCTAGCACCGTGGTTGTGGATGTTTGTTCACGCGTTATGGACTTCTTCATTGGAATCATTCTCTGAGGCAAGGGATATTGATGTCGATTTACTCATTGTTCTTGAACCAAAATATATCGCCTTGTACCTCACAATCGCGGCATTGATTCAATACCCAATTAACATCAAATTGGGCGATACTGGAGTGAATCTTGCAGGCAGATTGATTGGTGCAACAGAATTGAGTTCGCGACTACGTGATTCTGGTTTGATGAGGTTGTGGAATCTTGGGCTACTCTCAGGGTTGGCAGTATGGCTAATGTTTGTTGATGGTAGAGACGATATCGGTTGGTATACGCTGCTTGGTATTGCATCACTGGTAATCGTTCACATTGTTGCTGAGGTCCAAGGAAAACACCAAGGAAATCCGCGTACTATTCTACTATGCCTCGCGTTGACATTTGCAGTATTGCAATGGAATTTCGGGGCCGATGCCTTCTGGATGCTCTTACTGACTGGGGCATCGGTTGCAATTTTATTGTCAAGAGGTGGTGATGGAGCACCTTCTCAATTACTGAGTTTGACAATGGGATTACTCACATTGCAGATTGTATTGTTTGGATTGGATCACAATCGTCCATTCTTGTTGCTTGATTCTGTGCCATTGAGCAGAATCGAAACTGGATTTGTGATGTTAATCGCGTCGGGGAGTTTGCTTGCCATCTATCTTCCTAGAGCCAGAAAATTGGAGAAATTATTGCCACCTGCAATTTCAGTTGTCTGTTTGTTGAGCATCCAAATCTGGGCTGCTTCAGCAGATGATATGCACATGACTCAATCATTCTTAGCAATCGCCATGTTTGTTGGCTCTGCACTGTATTTGGCCGCCACCGGTGAACTACGAATGGAACTCAAACAAGTTGGGAAACGTGATGCGAGGCTTGCTGAAATACGACATCGACAGGCCTTGGCCACCGCTCTTGAGAAAGGGCAATTATCGGATGTAACAAACGCAGTACCTAAACTGCTTACGGAAGGAACTGGAGTATCATCCGCGATGACTGTTTTAGGCAATCAAGAAAAACCCCTTGACATCCCTCAAGGGGGTAATTTGTTTCACTTTGCTGATGAAGATACTGCGGCCAAAGCAGCATCAGACAATACTGGCACTCTCGCCAAATCACTCTCTCAAGCAATCTCACGCGGGGGCATGAAGATGGCCGATGCTGAATTGTATACTCTGATTGACAAACAACGTAAGCGTCGACGTAAATCTGGTTCACAATATAATTCAGATGAGTTAGACCTGTTGATTGGAGATATTCACCATCGTCCGATCATTGTACTTTCATTTATCGCAGTAACCACCTTTGCAGCATGTTGGGTTGCCTGGATGAATGGACAACTGAATTCAGGATTGATGCTGATGGTAAGTCTGTTCGCCCTATCACTCACATGGGTCTCACGTCAACGTGCCAAGGTCCACAATCTCCGGTTACCTGATATCAATGGGATAGAAATGCCATTTTTCGTGACCATGGGGTCATTGGCATTGATCTATCTCGTTGGGCATTTTGGTCCGCTTGGAAGCTTATACAATCAACTGGATTTACTGGTACTCACCTTTGGTCTTCTCGGCCTTTCACTGATCTCGTTATACGGGCGTGAAGATTTACCTTGGAGAATCCCAAGTGCTGTGGAAGGCATCATCATGATGCTATTGCTATCTCGTCTTTGCGGCGCCTTACTGTTCAATGCAGTTCCTTTCCCATTCACAGTCAATTTGCTCGATGATAAACACGGGTTCATTGATTGGCAGTTGCCATGGCTATTCCATGAAGTGGCATTATTGGGGATGGTGCTTGTTTGGGAATGGATTGAAGCCTTCCGTCGCACCAATGGAATGCCCGATCATAGGGGGGCTGCTGGACGAGGTAGTTTCGCCCTCATGGTCGTGATGATTTCTGCGGGACCTGCGGGTGTGTTAGCAGGCATTCTATGCATGAAGCGTTCTTACAATTGGAAACAACCTGCTGGGGTGGCCCTTTCGGTTTACGCAATTTTGGGCGGCCTGTTTGCATTCCTTGCATGGACTGATGGCGATGATTACCGAACCGCTCTGCAATGGGTAATATTTGCCACAGGTGTTGTGATGTTGATGGCACATGTTTACACAATATTTGCTGAAATGCCTAAATGGACTACTGCCTGGCTCTGGAATGCTCACATCATTCTCCCAGTGGGTGTCTTTGCAATCGCAGGATGGTCCCCTTGGTTGGTCGTCAGTGTCTTGGCATTGTCATTGGCTACATGGGTTGGTGGAATCTTGCAACTTCGTCGTGGAATGCGTGTAATGGGGGCATTGGATCTTGTCCTATCTTTATGCCTTGGATTACTGATTCTACAGGACCAAATTCTGGAACCCAGCATGCTATTACTCATGCTTGTTGCACTTGGAATTGAATTGGGTATTGTCGCTTGGCTAGGTACTCGTCACGACATGCAATTGGCTCAGGATTGAAGTGTCGTCCCTCTTAGAGGGACGGGATAATGTTCAAGCAGGTCGGCTGAATAGCCTATCTTGTGAGCGGTTCTTGGATTTCAGATCGACCCGAGTCTGAAGAACATCCTGTCGTGCCAATCGGACTCAATGAAATGGCCGTTCCGCGAATTTCAATTCTTGCAAGTTTTGGCACCATTGGAATGCTATTACTGTCTGCAATTTGGCTCGGTTTTGCAACCCATTCATTCCTCAGCCAATTCGAAGATGCATTTGCAGCAGTTGCTGAAGAAGATATCCAAGTCGATGGGCGATGGACATGGGAGGCCACACTTTTGTTCGATTCTTGTGATGCTAGAAATGGCGAGTGGAATTGGCCATCAAATCTCGCTGAACAAGACGATGTTTTCTGGTTCCCTGGTGAATTAGAGTGTGTCTGGGAACACCAAGGTGTTGGCGATTATGCGCATTTGGCCATTCACAATGTGGATGATGAACGTGACCTACCGTTGTCAATTGAAGTGAATCATGCTGCGATTTCAATCGATGGCGAAGGTCAGAGTGTCGTGACTTCAATCGCAGCAGGTGATGCAGTCATCATTCCGCTCCGCCTTGAAACTCTAGTTGAAGAGACTCAATTCACCATTGAAGTAGTTCATGTTTCGTTGCCTTCAGCCAAAATCAATCTGGATGTTGACATGTTCTCCGATGGCTCTGAACGAGACCGGCATGCTCGAAGTGAAAGGATGAATGTGGCTTACACGGTTTGGAATGCAGATACGAACGAACAATTAGATTCTGGTAATCTTCCTGCAACTGCTGGAGAAGATCCAATGTGCAATACAGAACCCCCCGTTCCATGGGTTTGCTACATCGAAGGCTTTGGATGGGGCCTTGTTGGACTGGATGCTGATATGCAGGAATCCCTCACACTCTCTGGGACAAGCCACAGAATTCTTCTCCCTCCTGATTTAGCATACGGGAATAGCGATGGACATGAATTACAAGATGCTTGGCTCCTATTTGATTTGGAATTAGAGCAATTGTTCATCTGAATTCATTGGGGAAAGGGCCTTGCATACGCACCCCCTGCTCGCATCATGGCGGACATCAAACCAGTGGTGATGGTTCCTGATGATAATGCACGAGCTTATGCCAATTCTAGTGCGCCCACACGTGAGGAAAAGGATGGGCCTGCCCTACACGCAACCGATGAAATGCGTCGATTGGCCACACCATGGACTGTTGCAATCGCACGGGCACAACTCCTTGCATCATGTGAAATCCCTGAAGGAGTAATCCTAGATCCTGCCTGTGGTAGTGCGACACAACTTGCTGCTCTTTGTTCTGCCTTGAAAAAGCCTGGTTTGGGTGTTGAGTTGTCCGGTGCTGCTGCACCTTTGGCTGCGATTAACCTAGAACGCTGTTCAATATGGGCAGGGGGGAACTGGGGTCAATCAAGTCGGGTGTTGTGGGGAGATGGTACCGTCGCAGAATCGATTTTGGAAACATATCACCAAAATATCGGAGTCACATCTCCAATTGCATTACTGCACATCGATCCTGCCAGGCCGCAAGATGCTCAGAAACATACACTGGATGAAATGCAACCAAGACTCGATCACCTCCTTTCTTCATGGGCCCCATTTCTAGCAAAAGAGCCCGCATTGATTCTTGACTTATCGCCTCGTTTATCCGATGAACAGCGAATTCAAATTGAGAAGATTGTCGAATCGATTTGGGGTGATGTGAAAACAACATGGCAATGGATGACACAGGGTAGAGGCCGTATTGATCGACTATCACTCTGGGTCGGGCCTGTTGCTAGTTCACAACAAAATCGCTTAATTCGACTTTCAAAAACTGGTGAAATCTGTTTGTTAGAAGGTGGGCAAGAGCATTCAATTACGGATCTGAAAAAGGTTGAGATTGGTGAACATCTAACAATCGCAGATCCCTGCCTAATCTCTAGTGGTTTAGCAGAATCTTGGAAGGGGACTTGCTCACATCCTGATTCTAGATGGGATTCCATCACAGGTCGCAGGCCTACACTTATCAGTCCTGAACGCATTCTAACGGATGTTGATAATGAACAAAGCA
>JAQXFF010000103.1 GCA_029250425.1 Candidatus Thalassarchaeaceae archaeon
GGGAACAACGAGACGATGATGGTGATGGTGTTTTCAACAACAACGACCTGTGTTTCAGCACAGTTTACGAGATGCTTGTAGACGAATATGGCTGCTCCGATCAACAGGTTGACAGTGATTTAGATGGTGTCTGTAATGTAGGGGCTGCAAGTAGTGGCCCTTCAAATTGTGTTGGGGAAGATTTGTGCCCATTCACATATTCTGGCCAGGTTGCTGATGGTGCTGGATGTAGTTGGGAACAGAGAGATGATGACTCTGATTCGGTCAGAAACAGCATTGATATTTGCCCTGGAACAACTCTTGTTGAAACCGCGAATTCAGTAGGTTGTGGTGAAACACAACGGGACAGCGATGGAGATTTTGTCAATGATTTCTGGGACGTCTGCACCTTAACGGCAATCAATTCAACCGTAGATGAGACGGGGTGCTCCGATCTTCAAGTCGACGATGATTCTGACATGGTGTGCAACAGTGATGCACAATCAACAGGCCCATCCAATTGTACAGGGACTGACCTTTGCCCCGATACAGAAGGGGAGAAAACTGTTGATTCGAGTGGCTGTTCATGGGAACAGCAAGATGATGATAATGATGGGATTTTGAATCCAAATGATTCCTGTCCGGATACATCCCAACCAGACGTTTCACCTGATGGGTGTTCAAGTTGGCAACGTGACTCAGACAATGATGGGATTGTGGATTTCCTTGACGAGTGCGCAAAAACACCAGAGGATGAAATCTCCAATCAGGTTGGATGTTCAGAAAGTCAATTGCAGTCCGATGTAGAATCTGAGAATTCGGGTGAGGCTTCAGGAATGCAATGGGTCGCAATTGGGGGGGCCCTATTCGTGGCAATATTGTTGGGTGGTTTCCTTATTCTTCGGAGAAAACCACTTGAAAACTTTACTCGAGCTGAAAAAAGTGTCACAGAACATGTCTTTCCAGAATATGCGACTCGTGGAGTGATGAAGAGCGATGGAAAGGAATGGATTGAGCTCCCAACTGGAAGTGGGAATTTATTCTATCGAGACCCATCCAGTGGACAGTGGGTCAAACATGAATGATTACCAGAGGGTTCCACCATAACACCCACGCGCTCACAATTGCTGAATGCATGGGCTCGCAGTGGGCTTCCCGCCTCGCTATCGGGTGCTCAGGCTTGCAGTCCTGCGAACATTGCATCGACCATAGAATCGAGATCAAATTGCGGCGCCCAACCCCATTCTTCACGTGCAAGATCATCTTCAATGTCATCAGGCCAAGAGTCAGCATATTTCTGTCGAACATCAGGCTCATATGAACATGTGAATTCAGGCAAGTGTCTCTGAATACTGGCCACTAATTCACCCGCTGTAAACGAGCAGCCCGCAATGTTGTATCCTCCGCGAGCTCCTCCCAATTTCTCTGAGGAGACTTCCATCAATTCGAGTGTGGCGCGAATGGCATCATCCATGTACATCATTGGCAAACGTGTATCTTCACGTACAAAGCAAGTATAGTGTCCTTCAGCTAAAGCCGCATGGAAAATTTCCACAGCATAATCAGTGGTACCACCACCAGCGGGGGCCTTGTAGGAAATCAAACCCGGATAACGTAAGCCACGCATATCGATCCCTGCGGTCATCGCCAATTGTTCACAGACGACTTTTGTTTTCCCATATACTGTCGCCGGGTTCAGAGGTGTCACCTGGGGCGCCACAGAAGGGCAATCTGGCCCGAAAACCGCAATTGAAGAAGGGGCGAAAACTTTGCACCCATTGGCTTGGGCAGCAGCGATAATATTCTCTAACCCTTCGACATTGATTTTCCAACATAGATCGGGGTTTCGTTCCCCAGTAGCCGACAATAATGCCGCAAGATGATAGATTTCAGTAATCTCCTCACCCTTCACTAGAGATTGAATACCGGCAGAATCCATTACATCGAGAATTCGGCAACCAGGGGCACTACGAACATCGGTTGCAATCACACTTTCTTGGCCATGCTTTTCGCCAAGTGCTTCAACCAATTCAGTTCCAATCTGGCCAAGCGCACCCGTGACCAGAATACGAGGACCCATATCACCGTCTCAATAACGGACGCTACTTGAACATGGAGGAAGCCGCCTCAAGGTACTCAATTCTGAAATTCCAAAGCCAATGTTCATAGGCAGGGCGCACATGATGGAAACCCCGTTGATGACGATGAAGTACGTCGTGGTGTCGGGCGGGGTCCTGAGTGGAATTGGAAAAGGTGTAACTGCGTCAAGCATTGGTGTACTCCTGAAATCGATGGGTATGAGGGTTACTGCAATCAAAATTGATCCCTACCTGAATAGTGATGCGGGAACCATGAGTCCCTTCGAGCACGGGGAAGTCTTCGTTCTCGATGATGGTGGCGAAGTTGATTTGGATCTAGGTAACTACGAGCGCTTCCTCGATATTCGATTGGGTCGCGACAATAATTTGACCACGGGTAAAGTGTATTCTGGAGTGATTGAACGAGAGCGCCGAGGAGATTACCTTGGCAAAACGGTTCAAGTTGTGCCTCACATCACCAATGAAATCCAGGAATGGATTGAACGCGTCGCAGGTCAATGCACTGATGGTTCAGGGGAAACACCTGATGTTTGTGTCATCGAACTGGGTGGCACAGTTGGAGATATTGAAAGTGCGCCATTTGTCGAAGCACTTCGCCAATTCCAGTTCCGTGTTGGACGCGAAAATATCTGTTTCTTCCATGTTTCACTGGTCCCAGTTATTGGTGTGGTCGGTGAACAGAAAACCAAGCCAACTCAACATACGGTCAAGGAATTACGTGCTGCAGGTTTGGCTCCTGATTTCTTGGTCTGCCGTAGTAGCGAACCCCTGATTCCAGAAGTTAAAGAGAAATTGTCTTCATTCTGTCACGTCGAACCTTCGCACGTTTACAGCGCACATGATGTACCCAATATCTACCACGTTGCATTGATGCTGAATGAACAGGGCGTATCGGAGAAATTGTCTGCACGATTGAATCTTCCACTGCCCGCTTCAAGACCACATCTCGACGATTGGAGAGCCATGGCTGAGCGTGTTGATAATCTCGACAAGAACCTGAGAATTGCAATGGTTGGCAAATACACGGGCCTTTCCGATTCCTATTTGAGTGTCATCAAAGCACTCCAGCATGCTGCGTTTAACGCCGGTGCGAAAATGAATATTGATTGGGTAGAGGCTGAATATCTTGAACCTGAACAGGCCAAAGAAAACCCCGAGAAGCACGAGGCATTTTGGCAGATGATCAAAGATGCCGATGGAGTATTGGTCCCCGGTGGATTTGGAAATCGTGGTGTCGAGGGTAAGATGTGTGCAGCACGGCACTGTCGAGAAACAGGAAAGCCGTACCTCGGCATCTGTCTAGGTTTGCAAATTGCAGTCATCGATTTTGCTAGAGATGTGCTCGGAAAAACTGGAGCGAATAGTACCGAATTTGACGAGGGTACACCCCACCCTGCTGTGATTTTCATGCCTGAAGGAAGTCGAACTCACATGGGTGGAACCATGCGATTGGGAAGTCGTCAAACAAATCTACAGACCAAAGATTGTGATGCATTCCGTCTTTACGGTGGAGATATGGAAATTCATGAACGTCATCGACATCGATACGAGGTCAACCCTGACATGGTCAGTGAATTGGAAGCTGCTGGAATGAGATTCGTTGGCAAGGATACTGAAGGGGAACGCATGGAAATCATCGAGTTGACTGGACATCCATACTTCTTTGCAACTCAATATCATCCTGAATTCAAGAGCCGACCTACTCGTCCAAGCCCACCATTTGTTGGTCTCATCGAAGCTGCACTAAATGCTCAGTGAGAAATTCACTGTCGATCAATATCAGGGTCTGGACAGGGTAAAGGGTCGCAGTCACAGGTCTTCAAAACGAGAGCTTGTAGGAAAAGGGTGTTCCCTTCACCATCTAAACTTCGTTGAATGCCTCC
>JAQXFF010000105.1 GCA_029250425.1 Candidatus Thalassarchaeaceae archaeon
GGTCGCTAGTGAATTGGTCATCTCCGGATATCCGCCACGTGACATGCTCATGGATGCCGCCTTTGTGACAGCCTGTGAGAAGGCTGCTATGGCAGTGAGTAGTCCAATTCCATTGCTGATTGGCACGCCACTTTCAGCCGAGAAAGAACGCCAAAAACCATTCAATGGGGCCGTGCGAGTTGCAAATTCACGAACCGCGAAAATCGTTGCACGAAAGCAACTCCTACCCACCTACGATGTCTTTGATGAAGGACGTTATTTCCAAGCTGATGACGGGCCAGGGATTGACCGAAGTCTTCGAAAAGCTTCGGTCGGGATCACCATCTGTGAGGACGCATGGCAACATATTGGGGAAGTGCCTTCAGATTATCCTGCAGACCCCATTGAACAATTGGCCACTTGGCAACACCAAGGTGAACCTTTGGCCGTCAGTGTCAACCTCTCATCATCACCCTATCATCTCGCCAAGGAAGGTGTCCGAGCACGCCTGGTACGCAAGGCTGCAGCCACATTGGGACATCCGTTCCTATTGTGCAACCAAATCGGTGGCAATGATGACCTCTTATTCGATGGACGAAGCATCGTTGGATGGCCGGATGGAACGGTTGTTCAAGGCCCAGCGTGGTGTAGTGGCATTTTGATGATCAATATCGAAAACCCGAGTGCTGCACAATGGATCCCCCTTGATGGCAATCGTGATGACAATCTACAGGTCGTCAGTGCAGGTGCTGAACCAACCATGCCTTCCAAAGGCCAGGATTTGTTATCGGCAGTCACTTTAGGTCTAGGTGATTATTGTAGAAAATCAGGCATCGGTAAAATTGTCCTTGGCATGAGTGGTGGAATCGATTCTGCGGTTTCTGCTGCCATTGCTTGTCAAGCACTTGGTGCAGAAAACGTTCTCGGATTGGCCATGCCATCTCGTCATTCCTCTGATCATTCAATTGAAGATGCAAAGGCAACAGCAGAAGCATTGGGCATGGAATTGCAAATTCTCCCCATCAATGATATCCACGAGAGTGTCGATGAAACATTGCAAGGTGAATTGGATGATGGAAATCCAGTTGCCAAAGAAAATCTACAGGCTCGAATTCGTGGGACACTCGTGATGGGGGCGGCCAATGCCCGAGGGGCAATGGCAATCGCCACTGGAAACAAAAGCGAATTGGCCATGGGTTATTGCACATTATATGGTGACATGAATGGTGGTTATGCGCCGCTAGGTGACCTCTACAAGACGGAAGTATACGAAGTTGCACACGCAATCAATGCGAATGCTGTCGGTAAATTGCCCATTACAGAATCAACGATGACAAAAGCGCCCTCAGCAGAATTGGCACCCGATCAAAAAGATGAGGATAACTTGCCACCATACACGGTTCTAGACCGTATATTGGAGGATTGGATTGAACGTGGCGTTCGGAGCGATTCTCCGCTGACCGCAGATATTCTATCACGTATGCACGCGAATGAACACAAGCGTTGGCAACTGTGCCCAGCACCTCGTGTGTCGAATCGTGCCTTTGGTCAAGGATGGCGCCAACCTTTGGCATCCCGAAGATAAACGGGCAATCATTGATGGGCGAGTGCCGACCGGTTGCAACTGATGGACATCCCGGCATCACTCGCAACCATGCTGGCCGGCGAGCATGGTCCTACCAAGCAGAAGGCTGCACGTTTGGTCATTGATTTGGCTTCAACCGCAGGTGCAACAGAGTTCGTTTCGTGCGCGCACGCGCATGTGAGTGGGGTATCGCCACTTACCGGCGGTCATGGACTGCGACGCTTCCTAGCCGACCTTGCCGGTGATGATTTGGGAGTTGTTGAAATCCCAACCACATTGAACAGTGCGGGCTGTGATAAAGAAAAAATGAAAGAGATGGATATCGAAACTGAAGATTTCCTCAAACATCAATTCGAAATCGTTCACGCCTATGCTGAACTGGGAATTGATGCCACGCTTTCTTGCACACCCTATGATCGAGGCATCGAAAACGAAGGGGTCGGTTCTTGGGCTGAAAGCAATGCTGTGGCCTTTTCCAATTCTTACACATCCCTCATTACCAATCGCGAAAGTGGGCTATCGGCACTGGCAACAGCACTCACGGGATGGGCTCCAAAGTGGGGCTTGCATCTTGAACAAAACCGAATCCCGAACATCCATGTCAAAGTGGATTGTGAACTGGAATATATTGCTGACTGGAGTGTACTAGGCGATTGGATTGGAAAGCAAATTCAACCCGATTGGAACCTGCCATGGGGAATGATGCCTCATATCACAGGATTGCCGGAATATGTTTCCTTTGATCAGAAAAAGGCGTTGACTGCGGCGGCTGCCAATTACGGATGCCCGATGCTTTGGGCCGAGGGGGTTTCTGCTGAACCACCACAATATTCACCAGAAGGTAGTCTTGTGTTTACTGAAGATGAACTGATGAATCGTTATGGTGACCTGGCTCCAACCGGCCAAGTCGATCTCGTTGTCATCGGTTGCCCTCAAGCCAGTGTTGGTGAAGTTCGAACAACAGCAGCAGCTGTTCGCAATCGAATGGAATTGGGCCAACGAATTCCCAACCAACGCCTGTGGGTGTTCACAAGTGGTCACAATCACCAATTATTGGAACAAGAAGGTACACTCGATGTTCTCGAAGATGCGGGTGCATTGATTCTCAAGGACACCTGCCCTGAAGTGACCCCATACAATCGAACAAAGTACAACCATCTCCTTACCAATTCACTCAAGGCTGAGCATTATCTGACCAGTGGCTTGAATCGAATGCCAACCAGCGTGATGCGAATCGAAGAATGTGTAGCCCACGCCTTTGATGCTTCACTTTCGGCTGGTGAAAGACCCGTTCTTGATGGTAAGGCTGCAAAACCATTGACCACCAACAAGGTTCATCGTGAAGGGGGATTTTCAGTTACTGGCCGAAGTTTGCCCTCACAAAAAAGTTGGAATACTCAAGGTAGGGCTTTGGTGACAGATGTACCGATTACCTATCTTGGATATGTCAACCGAGATTCTGGTGTGATTGAAGAACCAGGACATCCTTTGGATGGTGTTGCAATTGCGGATACGATTCTCATTTACCCAAAGGGCAGTGGTTCAACCGTCGCACCATTTGTTCTGATGGGACTCATTTACACAGACAAAGGGCCAAAAGCCATTGTCAATCGAGATGTTTGCCCACTGACATTGCCTGCAGCGTCTCTTCTGAAGGTACCCTATGCACACGGATTTGCTGAGGATCCATGTATGGAAATCAACACAGGAGATGAGGTTGAAATGCGATTAGAGAATGGAATTGTCACGCTGCAAGTTGTGAAACGTACGGCAGCATCTCCTTGAGGGGGACCCCACTCACCCTGTCATGCGCTGCATCGTAACGGGAGGAGCTGGCTTTCTTGGAAGTCATCTGACTGAACAGCTTGTGGCCATGGGACATTCGGTTGCAGTCATCGACGATATGTTCCGTGGGAGTCAAAAAAATCTCTTGGGATGCAAAGGAATGGATGATTATTATCTCCTCATGGGTGACGCTTCGAATCGTGACCTCTATGAGAAAGCTGCAGACAAACTTGGAGGTGTAGATTGTGTCTATCATTTGGCGGCCATCAATGGGACACGTTGGTTCCATGAGCGACCTGATTTTGTTGTGCAGGTTAACCTTGATACCCTGCGCGTGGCATTGGATTTTGCAATCACACGTGGCTCCCGATTTGTGTTTACATCTTCACCTGAGGCGTTTGGAGAACAGCCAGAAATGCCGTTGACAAACGCATCAGATAGTTTGTTTTCATCCGCTTCTGAACATGGCCGACATTCGTATGGTGCCAGTAAATATCTCGGTGAAGTTCTCGTTCAGCACGCCGTGAGCAACAATAGTTTAGATGCTCGAATTGTACGCCCATTCAATGCATATGGCCCACGATTACCAGGTAACGCATATGGGCAAGTCACTGGAATTTTCCTTGACCAGTGTCGTCGTGGCGTACCGATTACCATACATGGAGATGGTTCTCAAACTCGCTCGTTCACTTGGGTTGAAGAGGCTGTCGAAGGGATTCGAATCGCTGGTGAATTAGACCAAGGCCTAGATGGATCACGGCTGACTGGAGCAGCATTCAATCTAGGCAACCCGGAAGAGGTGACCATCGCAGAGTTGGCCAATCTTTGCCTAGAGATTACGGGTTCATCGTCTGAGATTCATTTTCAAGAAGTTGGGCACCCTGGTGATTCACGTCGGCGGGTACCGGACATCTCACAAACACAGAGTGCCTTGGGTTGGTCACCATTCCAGAGTTTAGAAGAGGGTTTGCGTTCATGTTGGCGCTGGCTTCAGGCTGAGCACCCATAGGTGATAAAAAAAAAAAAAAAATCCCTATGGGCATCATTGGAATGGTGCACCTGAAAGCACTCCCTGGTTCACCTGGATTTGCAGGAGACATGGATGCTGTTGAATCATCTGCACTTGCAGATGCATCTACACTACTCGCAGGCGGTGTCAACGCTATTTTGGTCGAGAACTTTGGTGATGTCCCATTTCACAAAACAGTGGATGCTGTGACCATTGCTGCGATGACAAGAATCATTCGTGCAATTGTGGAAATGAGCAATGTCCCAGTGGGGGTGAACGTACTCCGGAATGATGCCAATGCGGCACTGTCGATTGCTTCTGTCACCGGTGCATCTTTTATCCGCATCAATGTCCATATTGGAGCCATGTTGACCGATCAAGGTCTGATTGAAGGGAAAGCCGCAGAAACCCTTCGGTTGCAGGAAAATTTGAATTCAAACATCGCAATTCTTGCCGATGTTGGTGTGAAGCATGCAACGCCTTTTGATTCAAATTGGACATTGGAACAAGAAGCGAAGGATGCTTGGTTTCGAGGATTGGCCGATGCTCTAATCATTTCAGGGAGTGGAACAGGTGCACCTGCGAAATCAACCGATCTTGAGCGGATTCGTCAAGCGGTGCCTGACGCCCCACTCATCGTTGGTTCAGGAGTTCGCCATGACACCTACTCAGAATTCAAATTGGCTTCGGCATGGATTGTTGGAACTGCATTCAAGCGCGATGGAATCATCGAGAACGAAGTCGAATTGAAGCGCGTTCTCGAACTCGCTCACTCTTCTTCTGAGACTGGCATGTCTTGAGGCAATTTCCATTTGACAATGATGGCTGCTAGTAATGCAACAATACCGGCAACCAAGCAAGCCGCGACCATGCCGTCAATGAATGACTCTCTAGCAGATTGAATGAGTAGCGCGCCATCGGGATTTCCCGCCTCTAACATACTCTGCCCGATTTTGATTGCGGCTGGAAACGATTCTGAAATCACTCCAGATTGAGCAGATAGTGAATCTGGGACGACTATGTTTGATTGGTAAACTTCATTCAACACACTGCCACCAATCGCAATGCCAAGTGCGCCTCCAACTTCGCGGCTGGCGTCATTGGTCGCGCTTCCAACACCGGCTTTGGATTCAGGAATTGCCTCCATTACTGCTGTGGTCGAAGGGGCCATTGTCAAACCCATACCAAGGCCAATCAGGAAGAAGGTGATGGCAATTTGCATGTAACTGGTTTCAACGGTCACCAGTGTAAACAAAAACAAACCCGTCGCCACCAAGCAAAGTCCGACCGAAATCACATTGCTTCGTCCAAACTTTGCAACCAAACGATCGCTGTTTGCTGCCGCTGGCATCAAACCGATGGGCAATGGGAAGAAGCGAATCGCCGCAGAAAATGGTGAATGGCCCCGAACCAATTGGAAATGCAACATTTGCATAAACATGAATGAAAACATGACAAAGAAGGCCATTGCAATGGCAATCAGTCCAATTGAAAACCGATGGTTTTTGAAAAATTCTAATGGCAATAATGGATACTCTGCCTTCTTTTGTGAAAAGAAAAACATCAGACCAGAGGTCACACTCACCACAAAGGCCGCCAGGATGCTGGTATCGGTCCATCCACGACTGGGGCCCTCAATAATTCCAAACAACAGTGAACCCAAAGTGAGAACTGAAAGAATTGCACCCAGCATATCCAATGGCCTTCCCTCTTTGTCTTTGGAGCGTGGTACAATAATAGCGCCTGCAATTAATGCCAGAATAATAATGGGGACATTG
>JAQXFF010000237.1 GCA_029250425.1 Candidatus Thalassarchaeaceae archaeon
CCAATCTTTCAACAACTCCTGAGGATTATTATGAAATTATCCGTGGGAAAACAGCGGGGCCTTTTGCCACAGGTTGCGAATGTGCTGCAATTATCGCTGGCGCTTCAGAGAGGGAGGCTCTCATCTTGCGAGAATTTGGAATGGAGTTGGGTATTGCCTTCCAGTTGGTTGATGATTTGCTTGACTTGACTGGTGATGAACGCATGGGGAAGGCACGCGGCACCGATATTTACGAGGGAAAAATGACGTTGCCAATCATTCATGCTTTGACTTTGTTACATGGCGATTCACGCCGCATATTGGCCGAAGTCCTCGCTGAATTCCGAGATGATCGTTGGGATGAACTAGAATCTTTACTTGAGGAAGCAGATTCATTCGATTATTGCCGTCTATTGATTCACAATCACTTGGAACGCGCGTTGACCCATCTCTACGAATTCCCTCGATCCGATGTTAGGGATATTCTTGAGGCAATGACCCGACAGGTGATGACGCGCAATGAGTGAACCCTGGAATCATGATGTCATCGTGATCGGGGGTGGTCCAGCAGGTAGCACTGTGGCTCGGTATGCTGCGGCAAATGGAGCCGATGTCTTGGTCATCGATGGCCGGGATCCGATAGGGACACCTTTGCAGTGTGGTGAATTGGTCCCAAGCAACGATGAGATGCGACGACTTTGCCCGAATGTACCCGAGATGGATGATTTGTTTCAAACGCCTGAGGCGGCAATCTCTAGGCGCTCAACAAAGATGCACATCGTTCCTCCTTCAGGTAAGGCTCTAAAATTTGATTTTGAGGGATTGGCGCTTAATCGTGTAGCACATGATGAAGCATTGGTTGATTTGGCAAAGGAAAATGGTGCCAAATATTTGGTGGACTCCCATGTCACCAAGGTTGAAGAAAATACTGTTTTTCTTCGAAACGGTTCAACTTACACCTCCAAAATCATCGTTGGTGCTGGTGGCCACAATGACCCACTGCGCCGTGATTATTGGGATGAGTCGTCATTAAAGATTCCAGTAAAGTTCGTTTTGATGGATGGAAATTTCGGTGATGCTGTCGAGCTTCATTTTGGTTCGATGGCCCCGGGGGGCTATGCCTGGATGTTTCCCAAATCTAGCGGTGCAAATATCGGACTGGGGATTCAACGTAGTTTTGCCAAGGGTCGCAGTTTGAATGAATACACGGAGGAATTCATTTCAAAATATGGTGGTGAAATCACGTTCAAAGGGGCGGGGTCTTTGCCGATGTCTGGAACCATTGATACATTTGTCAAAGGCAATTACATGTTGGTCGGGGATGCTGCAGGGATGGTTTTGCCATCAAATGGTGCAGGGATTACAATCGCGATGGTTGGTGGCCGCATTGCAGGCCAAGTCATTGCAGAACATTTGACAGATGGGACACCCTTGCAAGAATTTGAAAACAGGTGGAAGAAACAGATGGGCGGAGTCATGCGAAATTCAAAACGCGCCTTCAAGATTGGAAGTTTGTTATTCAGAATGCCAAATTGGGTTCTCAATTTGATGTTCAATTTCATGACACGCGGAATTATTTGGCGTGCTGTGACTTGTCGGCGAATGTTTTGGTTAATCTAACTCATTCACCCTTCTTGGCGGTCCAGATGGTCGCCATGCCTGGGAAAATGACCTTTGCCTTCACCTCTGTGAATCCACCTTCATTGAGCATACGAACGTAATCCTTTGTCGTGCCAAAGTGAACATAGGTCTTGGTTAGCCACTTCCATGGATGTTCCTTCATCCGGCAAATGAAGCGAGCATAACCTCCGACCCAAATCCGCATCCACATGTAGCCGAACCAACCATGAATGCGATTCATTTTGGCAGGATCTACGATGACCAAAGTCCCTCCAGGCTTCAGAACCCGTTTGACTTCGGCTAGCCCGGCTCGCTTGTCAAACCAATCGCGAAATGAAAACAATGAACAAACGGCCTCAAAACTTTCTTCTTCAAATGGCATATTTTCTGCTGTTGCTTCAACAAATTCAGCAGGCACCTTTCGGTTTGCATTGACCCTTTTTTCTGCGACTGCAAGCATTGCAGGAATCGGGTCAAGACAAGTCAATTCTCGTTCTGGAATCATCTCTGCAAATGTCCCAGGGCCGCAACCAACTTCGAGAACCCTCCCTTCTTTAGGAAGGCGACTGCGCACCATTTTCCGCCACCGTTTATCTTGTCCAAAGGTCGCGAATCGGTTGATTCTGTCATAGACGGGGATGGTTGCTTCAAGGTTGCGTTGAAGCTCCGCCCAATCTTCAGACCCGATGCGTTCCGTATCCATCATATTACACGGCACTCAATCGTATATTTGGTTCAACCCACAAGTTGATTTCTCACAATCTGTGTTTGTCTATTTCTCAATGGTTTGAGGTTATCATCATAAACCCTTCAACGGTCGCGCGTCCACCATAGGTGGATTTCATGAGTCGTGCAGATGTATTACGAACCATCAAAGATGCTGAAGCTGATGCGAGTGCTACACTCACAAAGGCCGAATCAAAAGCAAGTAACATTGTGACCAAAGCACGTGTTGCTGCATCTGAAACTGTGGCCGAAGGCCGCAATCAAGCTCAGGCTGATTCCCAACAAATGATTGAGGATGCTCGTGCCGCTGCCCAAAAGGAAGCCGGCAAGGTATCAAAGTCGGGTGACAAAGACATCGACTCCATCCACAGTGGTGGTGAATCAAACCGTTCCACCGCCGTCGACGTCGTTCTCGATGCATTCCGCGCATGAATTCATTATTTTCGGAGGATGTCAGCATGTCACAGATTCATACCCGCCAAATGGGCCGTTTGGTTGCAGCGGGAACTTTGGATCAAATGGATTCGACCATCGAAACATTGGCCCGTTTGAGGGCATTACATGTCGTTGATTATGATGGAAGCGATGACGACCTTGGAATGGGCGCCCCTAATGATTCAGCTGAACAACTGAGTCGCGATGTGAACAAACTTCGCTCTGCGGCCGCTCTAGTCACCTCAAAGTCCAATGAAGCCGCATCCGCATCTGAGATTCGCGAGGCTCTTTCTGGAGATTTGCATGATCAGGTGGATTCATTACTTTCCGAAAATGACCGACTTGCCGAAATCAAAGGCATTCTAGAGAGTTTGGCTGCTGAATCAGCTGAATTACAAATGGTTGCCCCCCTCAAAACAGATCTAGATCTCCTCGGGGGATATGAATCTCTAACCTCTTTTGTAGGCACAGTCCGTGATGCTGCTACAGCACGTGATGCTGCAAAGGGCGGACTGTTGGTTACAGGGAAGGCCGGCAAGAAAACAGTGGTTGCCATATTTGTTCGCAACGAAGATGCGAAAACCACCCAATCATCTCTCGAAGAAGCGGGCTTTGCAGCGCTTTCAATCCCTGACTGTGACGGTTCAGTATCATCTCGAATGAATGAGATTAATGCGGAGCGGGCTGATTTACTCCAAGAACAGGAATCGTTGGAAATGAGTGTTGCATCTTGGAGCGAATCTAATGCTGATGTTCTACTCAGTGGATTGGAATTACTTGAACGCGACCAAGAACTTGCCACAGCTCCCGTTCGAGCCGCAGTAACATCTCATGCCTTTGTTGTAGAGGGTTGGGTAGAAATGGCCCGAGCCACAGAGATTTCCGAATCCTTAGAGGGGAAATGTACGGTGGTTGACATTGAACCATTCAAGATTCAGCCAGGTGGTGGTTCTCATGGCCATAGTGACCACGGGCACCACCAAGAGATGCCTCCAATTGCTTTCCAAGAGAGAACAGCAAGTCGGCCAATGGAATTGTTGACCGATGCAGTTGGCCGTCCTGCATACGGCCGAATCGACCCCACGTTGTTCATGTTCTATACGTACCCAATTTTCTTTGGTATGATGCTTGGAGATATGGCCTATGGATTGGTTACAATGTGGCTTGGTTTGCTTCTTCTCCGCAAGGCTGGAACCAATGAAATGGTCAATCTTGGTGGCAAGTTCCTTCTATACATTGGATTGGGTACTCTAGTATTCGGATATATTTACGGCGAAATTGCCGGATTCGAAATATTTGGCCATCACGAAACCTGGGCCAATTCACTTTCATTCTTGTATCCAGGTGTTGATGATCACGGCCATGGTTGGCATGCAGCATTCCCATTCGGACTTGAATTGGCTTTCCCCTTCCATCGCGTTGCTGCGGTAGAAGATGGCGGCAATCTCGAGCATCTCATTCTTCTTACAATCTATCTGGGCGTTGCCCACGTTTTCGTAGGCCTAGTACTCGGGTTCCGAGATATCTGGCTACATGGGAATGGGCATGGTGACGAGGGCTTTGTGTGCGCGTTGTTTGAGAAGGGAAGTTGGATGATACTCCTTTTCGGCGGATTCCTTGCTGCTTACTCATTCCTTTCCAAGCCAGCCTACGAAGAACGCTGGGTCGATCCTGATCCCGCCTACCTTGATTTGTTGAGTACAATGATGACAGTGGGTCTTGTCATGGTTGTCATCGCTGTTGTGATGATTATGTGGATGTTGTATCGATACCATGGTGTACCTTTCCCAATCAACATTGGTCTTGGGCCTATTGAAGCAGTTGGTATGATGCCCACAGTGATATCGTATGTTCGACTGTTTGCAGTGGGTGTTGTTGGTGTCAAGATTGCTGAAACGGGCAATACCATGATTTTCGAGAATATCAGCATGGATCAACCTGTGATGGCAGTGATTCTGATCATCGGCTGGTTAGCAGTACAAATTTTCGCTTGGGGCCTTGGTGTATTCAGCCCCAACATTCACGCCGCACGATTGCATTTCGTCGAGTGGATGAGACAGTTCTATGATGCGAGTGGCGAGGCGTTCAAGCCATTCGGATTCAAAGCGCGCCGCGTGGAGGTGGAATAGCGCAATATCACATTCCCAGCAATGCTTGGAAAAAAAGGAGGAAAAAAACATGAACAAAAAAACGACAATGAAAGGAATGACAGCCCTAATGGGTCTATTCTCGTTTGCAATGATTGCATCCGTAGTATCGGCCGCTGAGGGTGACGCAGCAACAACTGCATACCACTGGGATGCAGCCAAGCTCGGCGCAGGAATTGCGCTTGGCCTTGCTGGTGTTGGAACAGGAATCAGCCAAGGACAAATTGGTGCAGCAGCAGTCGGTATGATTGCTGAAGATGGCAGCAAATTCGTCACAGGTCTGATTTTCACTGCTCTACCTGAGACAATTGTCCTATTCGGTTTCTTGGCTTTGTTCCTGCTCTGAGCAGGACATCCAAGTAACATATACGACTTTGAAAGGAATGTGTGATGATGTCCCTAGATGCGTTAGCTGACGAAATTGCCGCTCAGGCAAAGG
>JAQXFF010000132.1 GCA_029250425.1 Candidatus Thalassarchaeaceae archaeon
CGACAATGGGGGGTGTCCCATTGTCGCCGTGCAAGGCGGTTTCAAAGGTCAAAAATTCTGAATTGGAAAGATCCTCCGGACCAAACCCTTCTCGAAATTCACAACGCATCAATTGGCGTACACCACTTGCGGATACTGAAAGATGTGCAACGATTTCCAATCGAGAACAAGGTATTAGCAAATCATTAAACCCCGAACTGGCCATTTTGGCACGGTTCCAATGAAGATGAACAACTTGCACTTAAAACGGGACGCTGCACGGCATAATGAACTCTGCCCCTACATTCATCATTCGCCAATTGAAACCTAATCTCTCCATGATGCAGATGTCGGTTCAATTCCTTTGACTTCGGCAATGATTTGAGCAAGGACTGCAACGGCAATTTCCTGAGGAGATTCTGCACCAATATTGACTCCAATAGGGCAGATGACTGTGTCAAGGAGTTCCTGTTTTATTCCTGAACTGAGAGCACTTTCCTCAAATGATTTCCATTTGGATCTTGAGCCAATGCAACCGATGCATGGCCGCCCTTCAGCGCGTTCAAGCAATCCAATTAGCAGTGCTTCATCGATAGCCCAATCATGCCCAAGCAGCAGGATATGTGAGAAGCGTGCTAGAGATTCTGTTGTTTCTCGCGCTAGGAAATCCCCAGGTTTCGAAGTAATACATTCCTCAGCATCTGGCCACAATTCCTCGGATGCATATTCAGGGCGTGCATCAAGAACTGATACGGACCAACCCAAGGGTGCGCTTGCATCTGCAATGGCCTGAGCACAGTGCCCGCCCCCTGCAAGTAGGATATGTGGCATTGGTAGGACAACCTCCATGGAAACGGTTAGAATCCCACCACATAGACTGTTCAATGGAGTCCCTACAGCTCCACTGGCCTCTTTTTGCAACTGATAAGTTTCGATTCGCCCTTCTTTTGACTGTAATATTTCACGAAGGTGATTCATCACTTTCAACTCAAGTCCTGCACCACCAACAGTCCCGTAAACTTCTGATTCCGTGAGTGCCATATGGGCACCGGGTTTCCCTGGTACACTTCCTTGAGCAGTGATGACACTGGCTAGAGCGACAGCCTCCCCATCTCGCAAACGGGCCGTAACCCACTCAAGAACTCGCTGCGTCATTGCCCCCCCATAGGGGTAGAGGACTTGAGGAAACCGCTGGAGTATTCCGAACCAACGCTTATTGATTCGCGGTCGGACCCACAATCATGGTCGCCGTCCACGACGTTGTCGAAATCGTGGTCACGAGCATGCGTGATGCCTTTCTAGCAGTGACCGTTTTTGTTGCAGCCATGGTTTTGTTATTCAGTTGGTTACAATACGCAACCAGTGGTCGCTTTGTTGAATATATTCGAGAAAGAAAGAGATTGCAGCCAGTCATTGGAGCATTGATGGGTCTGACGCCCGGCTGTGGTGGTGCCATTGTGATGATGCCAATGTATGCCCGTGGCTATGTGACCTATGGTACAGTCGTGGCCACACTAATCGCAACACTCGGGGATTCAGCCTTCGTATTGATCGGGGCCGCAGTTACCGATTCCAGTTTCATCGCACCCTTACTCGCCGTACATGCAATCTCATTTATTGTGGGTGTTACATGGGGGTATTTCGTCGACATGACGGGCACAACACCGCGCAAACCGTTGGGTCGATTTGGTCCCACATTCGGTCAAGAAGAACCACAAATTCAACCTGAGGGGGAATCACCCCTCGACGACCTTTCTCGTGAAGTTCCGGAGGGACTTGGGTACAATATTCTGCATCAAGGCTACGTTTTGTGGTGGATCGTGACACTTTTGGGATTGGTTTTTGCGATTCTTCTTCTCGTTTGGTCTGGTCAAGATGCAGATTACAGTCTCGAATTGGCATACAATCCCTTGACACTGAATGGCTTCATCACTTGGATTGGCTTGCTCGGAACCACTCTTTCGATAATTCTCTACATCGCGCAGAAGAATTGGTTTGCAGATGATACAGAGGCGACCATTGGTGACAAATTGCATTCAATGCGCGAGACCATGGTACATGCTGCAAGTGAAACAGCTTTCGTTACGTTCTGGGTGATGATCGCTTACTTGGCATTTGAATTCATGCTACTGTTCAGCGGCCTGTCGGAACAAGATATGGCCAATTACGGAGATGGTATCATCGCCGTAACGATTGCCGCAATCATTGGATTGATTCCAGGTTGTGGCCCTCAAATAATAGCCATTACTGCATATACAAAGGAGATTATTTCGTTCCCAGCATTGGCTGCAAATGCAATCAGCCAAGATGGTGACGCATTGTTCCCATTGCTGGTTCGCCACAAAGCTGCTAGCCTTTGGGCAACGGTACATACCACCATTCCAGCGATCATCGTGGGTATCATTTTGCTGATGGCCGATGTGAATATCTGAAGCGTTCGTTACATCGGGACGACGATTAATCTCATTGTTCAGTGTACTCTTTGGTCATGTTTCCCACTTAATCCACGACGAACTTTCAACCGGGCGATACCATTTGTCTTCGCCTTGTTCAATCCATTCGTATCCTTTTCCATCGTCAATGATTTCTGCATCTTCAGGTGGCTCCATCCCCAATTCTTCTTCGGTATAATCGGTTTGATCTGATGATGTTACAACGGGTTCCAAATCATCATCATCACCCGTCAATTTCGCTTCACTCATTTCGATTTCATCGTCTAGTTCGGCTCTAACTCGTTCAAGTCGGATACCCTGGTGTGGTCCAATCAGACGTATCATCAAAGCTCGCTCATATTCGGTTGCCACGAGTTCAAGTTCCTCACGCGTATTTACATCTCGCATTCTCTGTTCGAAAATCTCAGTCCGGCTATTGCGTGTCACAAATCCAAAGATCAACCAAGATGTTAGAGGCAAGGCAGTCAGTAACATCAGCAAGTCCCAAGCACTCAATGCGATATCGTCTGTGATTGGTATCTCAAAACTATCCACTGGGTATGAGTTTGGATCTTTAGGGTACGTACCTTCACGCATTTCCGTCCAATCGTCCCAGTTGTCATTGTCATCGTCGATGTCCTCGTTGTCTCCGATGCCATCTCTATCAAAATCTGCCCATTCGTAAGGGTTGTCTGGGGCCCAATCAATTCCATCTGGAACACCATCATTGTCTTTGTCTCCAGGTGTTGGTTTCAATGGCAACGGATCTTCGCTGTTGTCATAACCATCATTGTCACTATCGAATAAGTGTGGGTCAGGATTGTCCCCCTCAGGATTGTCGCCTAAACCATCGTTGTCCTCATCAATCCATTGGGTTGGTTCTAGGGGGAATGCATCCGGCATACTTCCACTTGGGTTGTCGCCAAACCCATCGCCGTCAGAATCCATCCATTGCGTGGGGTCGAGTGGAAATGCATCTGTCATATTTCCATTAGGATTGTCACCATATCCATCTCCATCCACATCCGACCATTGAGTTTCATCATCCACAAATCGGTCAGCATTTGACCCCATGGGGTTGTCTCCAAATCCATCACCATCTGAATCAGTGGACTGTGTGGGGTTGTATGGGAAGGCATCGAGTCCATCTTCGACCCCATCTTGATCGGTATCTTGCCAAACGTTGGGGTCATTGGGGAATTGATCATTGATATCGCTGACACCATCCCCATCAGAATCTACGCAGCCGTAAAAATCGACCATTGAGGTGCCGAATTCTTCAGGGCAACCATCCGGGAAATTCCCGAAGGGATAATCGCCGAATCCATCCCCATCAGTATCCAGGGTTTGTGTAGGGTCTAATGGAAACGCATCAGAATTATTGCCGACCCCGTCTCTGTCGGAGTCCTCCCATTCGTCCGGGTCTTCAGGAAATGGGTCCTTAACATCAGGTCTTCCATCTCCATCGGCATCGGGGCACCCCTCTTCATACTCATACGTTGAATTACCCCCTGACTTTGGGCATAGGTCCATGTAGTCCTCAAATCCATCTCCATCGTCGTCGAAATCTTCTGTGGCATCAAAACAACCATCCATGTCGATGTCTGTCGTATTGTTTGGCACCCAACCAGTCATGCCCCTCGGACAGAAGTCATCTCCATCGAGCATACCGTCCCCATCATCATCATCATCCTCGTCAGAATCTCGACATCCATCGCCATCATGATCAGTCGATGCAAGTGATTGGAATCCGAATGGTGAAGGATTGCATCCGTCGAAAGCATCGAGGATGAAGTCCCCATCGTCATCAGTGTCCAATGAGTCAGGCAGGTTATCGTGGTCATAATCGCTCGACATTTTTGCGACAAATGCATCAAACCCTCCACTTGGGGGGACATTGATACTACCAAATGAAATTGTATTTTGGATGAAATATCCTGAGATGTAGAGGTTACCCTGCGGACCCGTATCTATTCCGAGTCCCGCATCACTGTTTCCACCTCCTGCACTTTTTGTCCATGACCAATTTCCATCAGACAAAATTTTAGTCACAAATATATCCATATTTCCACTACTTGTCATTACCGAAGTTCCGAAATTGGTAGTTCCTCGGAACCACCCAGTCACAATTAGATCTCCATTTGAATCGACAGCCATATCCTGTGCGGAATTACTACTACTACTACTCACTTGTATGGCCCAATCCCAACCAACTGTATTCCCCTGAATCAATGCCTTTGCAATGAAAGAATTACTCACCCCTCCTATACTATAACTGATATTTCCAAATGAAATATCAGTGTAAAAAACACCACAGATATACACTTCGCCCTGCGAACCAACTACAATCGAATTCCCCTCTGAAATCGATGACCCTCCCGCACTCCCAGACCAAAGCCAATCGCCTTGTTGTGAGATTTTTGCTATGAAA
>JAQXFF010000133.1 GCA_029250425.1 Candidatus Thalassarchaeaceae archaeon
CCTTCTCCAGTTCTTGCTGCAGGGTTGCAAGTATCATTAGCACCAATCACAATGGCCATATCGCACTCTGAGAATTCAGAGTTAATTTGATCCATTTCGATAAGTTGCTCGTAGGGTACATTCGCTTCAGCAAGTAGGACATTCATGTGCCCTGGCATTCTTCCTGCAACTGGATGGATCCCATACTTAATTTCAGTACCAAATTTCTCAGTCATCAAGTCTGCAAATTCCTTGACCTGATGCTGACATTGGCTAACCGCCATTCCATAGCCTGGAACGATGATGATCTTCTGTGCACCATCTGCCATCATTGCAACTTCTTCAGCATCGCTACCAACTTTGGTACGGGTCAATTCTTGTTTTTCACTACCGCCGAATGATTTGAACAAAACATCGATTAGTTGTCGGTTCATTGCTTTACACATGATGACTGTGAGGATTAATCCTGAAGCCCCAACAAGACTTCCTGCTACAATCAGAACACTATTGTTGATGATGAATCCTGTGAATGCTGCAGCGATTCCCGACAGGGAATTTAGTAGACTTACGACCACTGGCATATCTGCTCCACCAATTGGTAAGACTAGGATGATACCAAGGATACACGATACACCAATAATAGCCCAAAGATAGTCAGTGTTTGTTGGGTCGTCGATTGACAGGTAAATTAGAACTAGAACTGAAATGAATAGCAACCCTTTGACTGGGTTCAACCATGCTGGACCCCATGTAGGTGTCCTAATCCACTTGCCGAATACTTCGATTCCACCCTTCAATTTGTACATTGCAAGTAAGGAACCTGTAAGCGTCATCCAACCAACAAGTGCAGACAATCCAGCTGCCACCACGGTAACGGTTGTTTCCAATCCCGGTTCAGGTGAGGTGCCTTCAATCCACTTCCATGTTTCCGAAAGGGCAACAAGTGCAGATGCAGAACCACCAAATCCATTGAACAAAGCGACCATCTCAGGCATTCCAGTCATCTCAACCTTAACTGCCATGATGTAACCAATTAGAGAACCAATCAGTATCCCAGAACCAATTATTGTCCATCCCACAATCCCATCTGGAAGGAAATGCATGTCGACTACAGTCGTAATAACTGCCACAGCCATTCCCATCATACCATATTGGTTCCCTTTGGGAGCCGTTCTTGGATGACCAAGTTTTTTCAGGCCAAATACGAAGAGAATTGCAGATAACAAATATCCAAATGATACCCAATCTTCAAACATTTCAATCGCCCCTCTTCTTCCCAGCAATCATATTCAGCATACGATTTGTAACTGCGAATCCACCCACTACATTGATCATCGCAAGTACCAATGCGACAAATGCAAGAATTCCAGAAATCACCGTTTGCCCCCCATCATAAGCGACATTCGCACCCAATAATGCGCCGACGACACTGATTCCTGAAATTGCATTTGCACCACTCATCAATGGCGTATGTAGCATTGAAGGGACTTTGGTGATTAATTCAACTCCTAGGAAAATCGATAATACAAACAACGTAATTGCGCCAATCAATAGTTCAGGGGTCATCAGAGTACACCTCCTAGTCTGGTTTGCTTAGGATGCAGTTCTCCTCCCATACAGATTAGAACTCCGCCCATTCCAGGAACATGGAAATCGTTGCC
>JAQXFF010000146.1 GCA_029250425.1 Candidatus Thalassarchaeaceae archaeon
CATTACAGGGATACAGGTCTCGATTTCGGGGACTTACCATTACGGTGAGCATTCGGATTCTAATTTAATTCAGAAAGCTGGAGGCGATGTATGAATCTTGGTTGTCGACACAACATTTTCCGGCGTGTATGATACCATCTATATCGACATTGATCGTGATGGCGAATTTGGAGATGAGACTCCCATCAACAAATCCAATCCAACCTATGGCCGAGATACGGATGCAGACGGCCTTTGGGATCAAAGTGCAGGATTGTTGTGGTGGATTTCAGATGGAATTCATGGGGTGCCATATGGTGATGTTTACGCGGCAAGAAGCGGATATCAGAACCGCATTGCAGGTGCTGGTGAACTGGTATTATTGATGCTCAATGATGCATCTGAAGGTGGAGGGAATCACGGAACCCTATGCGCATCTGCTGTATCTGCACAAGGCGTGATCGCCAATGGTGCCGTACTGGGAATGGCTCCAGGTAGTGAATTGATTTCTGTTGCCAATTTCTATGGTGGGGGGTCATACCTTGATTCCATGCGATTTATTTCAGAAGGATATGATGGAAATGGTTCAACTTCGCATGATCAGGGGCAAATTGGTTCATTCTCATTTGGTTGGTCAAGTGCACATGATGATGGCGCAGATTACTGGTCATTGTACGTTGATTGGTTGACACGCGCCCACTCCCCGCAGACGACGTATTTCGTTGCAGTTGGGAATGGTGGTCACGGGTATGGTACCACTGCTTCACCAGGTGGTGCCCATGGAGTCATCTCAGTCGGTGCATTTTCTTCAAAGGGAAGTACATGGGGTGAATCAGCCTCTTGGTCGAACAGAGGTCCGAATTCTGTTAGTCGTCTCGACCCTGATATCGTAGCAGTTGGTTGGTCAGCCACCGGTGATCGTACATTGAATGAAGTCAACAATGCCAACAATGCTTACACCACATGGGGCGGCACCTCATTGGCAACGCCAATCGCTGCTGGTTTGGCAGCAATTGTCTATCAAGCATTGGAGAACAAAACTGGAAGTTGGCCAGATTCACAAAGTTTTCGAGATATTGTAATGTCAACTGCTGATGATCGAGGATATGACCCGCTGGTTCAGGGTGCTGGTTGGATGAATGCGAGTCGTGCAATTGCCGCCATTGAAGGCGACACGGGTTCGCTCTTGGTAAATCCAGCATCGTGGATGACGGGTCAAAATGAAGGCGCCCACCGGGATGGTAATCTCAACTACATTTTACCTGGCCAATATCAAACCATGCAACTTTCCCTTCTGAATACCGGGGATTCTCCCATGGATGTGACCTTGACGCCATCCGAACTCGTCCCGCTTGCAGGACACCATATGATCTGGAATAGCACTGATTCAGGCAACAATACAACATGGGACGGACACCAGAGTCGACCTGATTGGGCATTCCCAATCCACATTGAAGGAGATGCAAATCTATCCCTACCCGCCTCTGCAACACTCGTTCGTGCCCGCGCCGTAATGGAAGGTGAAGGCTTCGATG
>JAQXFF010000150.1 GCA_029250425.1 Candidatus Thalassarchaeaceae archaeon
ATCCCATTGGTCTCTCAGTGTTTCTTGGTTGGTGATGGTCGGAAATTCTGTAGTGCATTATTGACCCTTGATGTGTCAGCAATATTGCGTGACAAGTTTGGCATGGATGGAGCACATCTACCCAAAGATCCGGCCAAGCAAATCGCACTCTTGAATGAACAAGGACACCAACTTTCAGAATACACTGACAATCCCGAAATTCACGCCGAAGTTGAAGCACAAGTGATGGAATTGAACAAGCAATTTGCCCCGCCTGAACAAATCAAGAAGTTCACAATTCTACCGCGTGACTTGACCGTAGATGATGGTGAATTGACACCGACATTGAAGATTCGTCGAATCCAAATTCGTGAGAATTGGTCGTCTGAAATCGAAGATATGTACGCCTGAAACCAAGCATCTCGCGTATGCGCACGGTGGCCTACGGCCACCGCCGATGGTCTCAAGCGCTGCATCGGCCTCGCATTTGTATGGCGAGTGGGGCTTCTGCGCCGGCTTCTGACGATGTTGTCAGTGCCTTTGATGCATCAGGTGTCCCATTGCGCGTGGTTACGGCTGCTTCACTATTCGATGGGCATGATGCGGCCATCAACGTCATGCGGCGCTTGATTCAAGCCGCTGGGTGCGAAGTCATTCATCTTGGTCATGATCGAAGTGCATTGGATGTTGTCAAGGCAGCCATTGAGGAAGATGCTCATGCTGTAGCACTGACTTCCTATCAGGGCGGACATATGGAATATTTCACCTATATCCGGGAATTGCTAAACGCAGCAGGCCGAGAAGATATTCGCATATTCGGAGGCGGTGGTGGCACCATCACTCCCCCTGAAATTAGAGACTTACACGCTGCCGGAATCACCCGAATTTATTCTCCGGATGATGGCCGCCAAATGGGGCTCCTCGGAATGATTGATGATTTGGTCCAACTGGCCAGTGAATGCAATCTTCTCTCCCAAGATATTGGACTCAATTCACCAGTCACACCAGCACAAAGAGAAAAGGTAGCCCGGCTCATTTCGGTCGCAGAAAATGCTGACCCTGTGACCTTTGCACAATCTCTCAAAGCCTGTCGAAGTCGACCGATGGAGACCCGTGTACCCGTCATTGGATTTACGGGAACTGGCGGTGCAGGGAAATCGAGTCTACTCGATGAACTGATGCGCAGGATCACAACACAAAATCCACAACTCAATGTCGCAATCCTCTGTACCGACCCCACAAGAAAGCGTACAGGTGGTGCATTGCTTGGAGACAGAATTCGCATGAATACACTCACCAATGATCGACTGTTTATGCGCAGCCTCGCAAGTCGCTCAAGTGGGAAAGAATTGTCAGAGAAAACCCGTGAAGCCATCGAGGTGTGCCAAGCGACAGGATACGACCTCATCTTTGTTGAAACAAGTGGAATCGGTCAAGGCAGTGATGCCATTACCGATGTCAGTGATGTCAGCCTGTATGTGATGACAAGCGAGTTTGGTGCACATACTCAACTGGAAAAAATTGAGATGCTGGATGTCGCCGATTTGGTCGTCCTCAACAAATTCGAAAAGCGTGGAGCCGAAGATGCACTACGTGCAATTCGAAAACAGGTCAAGCGCAACCGCAACCTGTTTGAGATGGACGATGAGGCACTCCCTGTAATTCCAACGATTGCAAGTCAATTTTCAGATCCTGGTGTGGACTTACTTTGGGAGAGATTGGCGGGGATTCTTTCCGACCGTTATGGGATGATTCTGGCTGCTCGCGAACCACAATTGCCTGAAAGTGGAATGCCTGAACCTCAACACATCATTCCACCGGAGCGGATTCATTACCTTGCTGACATCTCTCGAACGGTTCGCGGATATCATTCACGAACGGGCGAGATGTCTCAAAAAGTACGACTTGTGCAGCAGCTGGAAGCATCTGCGCGCCATATGGCGGGACTGGCTGATGGGACCGGTACAACCCTCTCCACTGGAGCGGCGGCAGCAGTTGCAGACATCCGTATTCAAGCGGAAGAAATTAGAAGCACAATCCACCCAATCGTGTGGAAGATGATTACAGAATATGAAGAGAAAGCCAAGCAGTATCGCAGTGGAACCTACACCTACCAGGTTAGAGGCAAGGATTTCTCTGTTGATACGACGACCCAATCATTGGCACATTCCTCAATTCCCCGAGTGGCCTTGCCAAACTTTGCTGATGCGGGTGATCTCCTTGGATGGCTACGCCGCGAGAATGTTCCTGGGACCTTCCCCTACACAGCAGGTGTCTTCCCGTTCAAGCGAGCGGATGAGTTGCCCACACGAATGTTTGCAGGCGAAGGACCGGCATCTCGAACCAACAAACGATTTCACTATCTCTCTGAAGGTGAGGACTACGCGCGGCTGTCGACAGCCTTCGACAGCGTTACTCTGTATGGACGGGATCCACACACTCGGCCCGATATCTATGGGAAGGTTGGAGAATCCGGTGTCAGCATCTACACTGTCGATGAAATGAGTACACTGTT
>JAQXFF010000168.1 GCA_029250425.1 Candidatus Thalassarchaeaceae archaeon
AGTATACGTTGTTAGAAGAACAATTGTTGTATTGGATGCTTGCAGTTCCTATCGAAGTACCAGTGGTTGCGTTGTATCGATTGATTGCACTCAATTGATAACCGCCGTAGGAACCAATGGAACCGTATCGAACCACATGGATTTCATCACCTTGTTTGACGACTGGACCCATGTAATTCCAAGTGCCACCCGACAGGCTTTTTGTGCTGGTATCACCCATTCCGTTGTAACCTGCTTCAGCGGTTGAGAAGTATTGCCCCGTTGTGTTCATGCTACCACCGGTAGATGATGCAACCTGGTTCGTATTGCTCATTGACCAATATGTGGTATCTTCAGTTGGCCGCAATTCCAATTGGTCATTGTCAACCTTGACATTCTGTCGATATCCATAGTTCCACCCATTCTGGTTGATTGACCAGCCCCACTGACTTGATCCGGTTGTTCCTTGTCCACCAAAGTCGGCATTGCTTGTTCTGTTGAACCAGCTTTGTGTTGATGATGATCCTTCAAGTTCGAATTCAACATCACTCACTACTGCACCATATGGTAGTGTTACACCCTGTGTGGTTGCATCACCGGCTTGGCTGAAAACATGCGTGAAAGTAGAGGAACCATCTGAAAATTGAGTTTCAGTGACTGCGGATGCAAAAGGCAGTGCAGTGGAAAAGAGTAAGATTGCAAGAATAGAGATGGCAATTTTTCGCATTTGAGTTCGCCCTTCTGCCTTGTCGGCTATGCCGACATCGGGGGCCTTATGTTTTCAACCTATTCCGAGCCTGTCAGTGTCCGTTTGAGGCCAACACTCAACAGTAGCAAGAGTCTCGGCGGGTCAAGCCAGAGGGGAACTTGGCCGAGAGTTGGTAATGTTGAGTGGAATGTTAGGTCCGATGAAACGTTGGTGGGGAAGTCAACGTGACCGTCATTTATTCATTTTAGGAACCGTTTCCTTCATCTCTGCAAGCATTGTCTTGTGGTCTATTGTATTCTTCTTCTTCCTAGGGGGTGCACAGGATTCCGATTTGGCTCATCTTAGAAATTGGACTTGGGCTGGTTTATTTGTTGGTTTCATCGTACTGATTTTTGTTGGCCCAGAATTTCTGCATTATCAAGGGAAATGGAGTTTCTTGATGGAAACATTGCGTTCGACATCACGTCCAGAATTGGGGCGCCAACGCAAGGAGGCCGAAGAGGCCGCAACTTTACTTGGATCTGTATGGACTGCCCGATTGAAATCACACTATGTTGAGCATGGTCTAGTCAAGGGAAAGCCCTCACGAATGGAAGGTGAAGGACGTGTGCCAGAGGATTTCATAATCAATTGGTGGCACACAGAAGATTCGCGACTATCTCGATTAATCGATGCTAGCATATTCAGAGAGCGATGGATGAACCGTTCACTGGGTTCAGTTGGATTTGTTGTCACAGTTCTACAACTTTGCAATATGTCATTCGGAATCGTCCGTAATGCATCCTTGGAGCGTGTGAACACCCTCATTATCTGGGATTGGTTGAATGGGGAAAGAATTGATTCGGTTCCAGCTCCTTATTTCGATGACATTTCGGGATGGGCTCTTTTACTGATTTCCATGTTTTTACTATGGTTTTCATTCCCAGCTTCTGGAGAAAGACCAGAACACAAAGTTACTGAGATGGATGAAGAGGAGTGAAGCCGATGGGCGAGGCTTGGTCCTGGATACGTGAGGCTGTGCTAGCCGGAGGCCTGATTGCTACTCTGATCACAGTTCTCGTGTTGATGACAGGTTCTTGGCCACCGATGGTTGTAATTGAATCCAATTCTATGCAACATGACGCAAATGGCGAGGTTGGTTCAATCGATGCAGGGGATCTCGTTCTCGTGATGTCAGATGATCGGAAAAACATCATCACTTTTGCTGAAGCAACAGAAAATGGTGGTGCTTACGAAGGCTATGAGAATCATGGAATGCCGGGTGATGTCATCATCTATCAGAAAAATGGTGGAACGGATACACCCGTGATTCATAGAGCCCTTCTCGAGGTTGTCGCCAATACATCAGGGGGATGGGATGTACCTGGGACCACGCTCAGAAATGTGGATACCATCACTTGGACATTTGACATATTATGCCCTTATCATGGAGGGGATTACAATCTCAAAGTCGAGGATTGGGATCCTGTTCACGAAGGTTATCTGACCAAGGGTGACAACAACGATTGCATGATTGACCAACCTGCAGCCAATACACAGAGTCAGGGATCCGGTCTTTCTGCGACAAATCCAGATGGAAGCGTGGGCCCCGTTCAGACCGTCAAGGAAGAGTGGGTTGTTGGTGTAGCAGGGGCCGAAATTCCATGGGTCGGTGCCATCAAATTGGGCTTGTCAAACAACAGTGATTCAGTTCCCGGTTCAACTTGGACGAAATTGGCCATTACAGCCTTCATTTTACTCGCCATTCCAGCGATTTGGGAGCGAGTGGCCAACCGTGTGATGGAAACTGCTCCAGAGGTTGCACAGGCTCAACTCGAAGAAGAATAATTTCAAATTCGTTGAGCGATAATAATCAGTAGCAATCCCATAAACAAAAAGAGGCTACTGAAAGAAGAGATTCTTGAGACTGTAGCCTCGGTTTTGAGTGGGTGAGAATTCTTTGAAAATCTGTGAATCCCTCCAACAACAACTCCAAGGAAATCCTTCATCAGATGCCCACCATCAAATGGAATAATTGGTATGAGGTTGGCCAAACCCAATCCTACATTCCACCAGATGAACCAGAAGAGGAGTGTAATCAGAGCCACCAATATGGAGGTGCCAAGACTACTCCCCAACCATCCATCGGCTTCGATGTAATCCATTTCGTGAGGATTCATGATTTGTCCTTCGTAATCGATGGGTATGCCAATCATAATGATTGGCTGAATGGCGACACCCAACCCGTCAACATACCAAGGAACATCTTGCTCCCAAGCAGTTGGTCCAGCCAATCGATCAATTCCACTTGAACCCCCAGCCATTCCTGATACACCTAGGAATGCACTATCTTCATCGATATTGAGGTATTCAATTTGTTCATCGGTGGCATTTTGTGAATGTAAATAATCCAATTTACTCGTGAGTGTAACACTCACAACACGTTCAGTTCGAACCCCATCAGCATCAGGATGGCTGAGTACGGTGAGATTCACGGTGTCGCCAGCAGAGTGGTCATCCAAGAGTTCTGACATCTCCATGCCCGTAGCAACCGAAGTTCCATTGAAATGTGTGATAATTTCCCATGGCTCCAATCCTGCATTTGCAGCGGCAGAGTCTTCCACAATTCCACTAGCGTGAACACCTGGGTTGACAACAGCGAATTGTGTGGCCAGTAGACAAATCAGTAGCCATGAGAAAAATGCAGCAAAGAGGTTGGTTGCTGGAGCGGCTGCAAACAATCGTGCTCTTTCACGTCGTGGGGCTTGAGTCAATTCCTCATATTCAGGTTCTACAAAGGCTCCTGCTGGAAATGGGCCTAGCATTAACACACCCACAGAACGCACTCGCATTCCGTGTGCACGGGCTTGTAGAGCGTGAGCAAATTCGTGAATGACAAGGGCTCCGACAAATGCAATGGCAGGCCACCAGAACGGGATGATTGGACTGACACCAGGAAAAGGAATCAACTGACTTGCTGGCGCATCTGTTTTTTCCACACCCATGAACAAGGCTAGAGAAAAGGAGAGGAGAAGAAAGACGACAATGAATACCATGACTATCGCACAAGTCCATAGAGAAATTTCTCCATATGCTCGCCAGAACTTACGTGGTTTTGCCACCTTCTCAATTGTGTCCTGCCCGCGTGTTGTACGTAGCATGAGCAGGCCCCCCATCACCCGTGTTGCATCCCATCGATCAAGCACCCCACGCCGTTCCAATTGCCCCAGCAACAGTATCCAAATACACAGTGCGGCAAATGCCCAATGCACTTGCACGGCTAGAAAGGCACTGATGAAAATCAGAATGAGTGCGCGCCGGTCGCGCGTCTGCCGTGCCTCGCTCACGACTGCCCCTGCTCCCACTTCTTCTTGAAGCATCGGGCGAGAACTCAAGGCGACAACCCCTCTCGCCTCACCATGGTTGACCCCGATGAGGCGCGGCGAATTCAACGCCGAGTCAATACTCTACTCAGAGATCGAGATGCGATTCTTCGTATGCTTGAGCAAGCAGATTATGAGCGACTGGGTCGCGACATAGGTCGTCAAAGTGTTGCCATTGACAAACTTGAGATTCTTCTTTCAGGCGAAGATGTTTAGACTCTAAACCGCTGCATCCAAGTTGGCATCGGTTCAGGTTCTGCTTCAATAACGGGTTCAACATCCATTTTGATGGCCAACGCTTCAGTCACAATTCTGGACAATCCATTTTCTTCAGTATTCCTACAAACAACGCCAAGAAATTGGTGGAGTGGGAGTCCTTGATCCCAATCAAGATGCGGTTTACCAGTTCTTGTCAGTGGCAATGCAGGGATTCGTTTGGCCAATGTTGCCAATCGTCCGGATAGAGTTGATGTTTCAACTCGGAATATTCGCCAGGAATCTCCTCGTACACCTTTGAGACGGTGTGCATACAAAGGCATGAGGCCACATTTTTCACCAATTTCTTTCATTGAATCCAATTGAGTTTCGGTTTGCCCGGAAAAGTAGACTTTTTTATCGGCTCGAGTTTTGACTTCTATCGGGAAACAGATATCGCCACGTAAGGCGAGCAGATCACCACTTCCATCCATCCCACTTCCCGCTGCTCGGACGACCAAAAATGGCCTTTGAACGACTTGCATTGCCTTTGCCCGTTCAAGTTCAGTACAAGAGCGTGTGACGGCACGAACTCCATCGGGAGAACCGGCCAATACCGCCCGTAATTCGCGCTCGTAAGACGAGGCCATCGGCGAAGCCGGCCCATCCGCGGCTATTACAGTGTTCGCTCGACCCCCGCGACTCCACACGATTTGTTTGGCAAACTGGATAATTCGGTCCCATGGAATGCGAAGGTTTGACTATCTACAGAGGAACCCATTAGCGTGGGCAAGGTCATCGTCCGAACATCGGATTTCCGTTTGGCTTATCGGTTACTGGCCGGTTTGAAGGCTAGGCAGGTCCGGTGTGCACACCTTGAACGGGATGCATCTCTGCCTCCCACTGCTTTGGTTTGGCTGGCTACCCATGAGGAGGTTGAGGCAGCTGCCGACCCTCTTGGAATTGGTGCTACACTTGAATCGGTTGATTCAGCAATTGATCAAGCTCTGCGATTTGTGGCCAAAGGTGGTATTGTCAAAGATTTGACATTCGGTATAGATCCGGGACCGCGTCCAGGTCTTGCTTGGGTGGGCGATGGTCGAATATTGGGTACAGCACAATTCGAATCGGTTGATGCGACTGTCGATCGAATTTGTAAATTGTCAGAAGACATTAGACACACTTCTTTGAGGGTCCGAATAGGAGATGGTTCACGCACGATTTCCAACCGTTTGGCCAATGTTTGCCTTGCCCGCGGATTAAAGGTCGAGCGTGTAGATGAACGTAGAACTTCGCGAGGTTTGCAGCGTAATCAACACCACGCTTCAGCGGCTCGAATCGCAAAGATGAACGGTGCACCCGTAACCCAAAAACAACCAGTCGTTCCAACCCATGGGGAAGTCAAAGAAGTTCAGAGACTGAGTCGGCGAGTTTCAGGTGGACAGGTGACGATTTCTCAACGACTGGCCCAAGCAGTTGCTGTGGGCAGGCTTTCGATGGAAGAAGCGATTGGACGACAACTTCAGCGACTGAGTTACTGAGGCGCTGCGCACCCCGTACCCTTTGATTCAGATGTATCAAGGAATTGGAGTGAAATCTGTAATCGCTTCGCGA
>JAQXFF010000179.1 GCA_029250425.1 Candidatus Thalassarchaeaceae archaeon
TACAGTCGTGTTCCCATGACTGTGATATCGTTCGCATTCCCCCAACCACTACCGCTGTTGATGTCCGCAACCTGCCAAGTCGAGTCGTTGGTTGTCTCGTGCGCCCATAGTTCCCAGCCGGTACTGCCGTCGCGCGCCTCAAAATACAGTCGAGTGCCCATGACTGTGATATAGTTCGCATACCCACTAAGACCACCGCTGTAGATGTCCGCTACCTGCCATGTGGAGGCGTTGGTCGTCTCGTGCGCCCACAGCTCGTAGCCGCTGGTACTGGTCCACGCCTCGAAGTAGAGTCGAGTGCCCATGACTGTGATATCGTTCGGATACCCACTAAGACCACCGCTGTAGATGTCCGCGAGGAGTGTGACAACGAAGTTGCTGCAGTAGATTGTGGTGTAGTCCACCTCTCCAGATTCTAGGACACCATTCTGATATGTACCTCCGCCATCACCATTGTCGAGGCCCTGCTCGATTATCCTGCCTCCGGAGGAGCACGCTTGGATGGTTGGTTCCGAGACGCTTGTTAGCATGGTGTTCGGTGACGCACTGCCATCGGCTCCATCTTGACCGTCTGCTCCGTTGCAGACATATTGGAAATAATCCACCTCTGAAGGGTTCAGTACACCATCTCCGTTGTCATCGATGCCGACAGCAATCATGAGACCTCCGTGGGCGCAGTTGTCACCAGAGCTTTCTTCGGCGGTGACTGCTAGTGCGGTTTTACCATCGGTACCTGCCGATCCTTGTGCGCCATCCGCACCATCGGCTCCGTCACTCCCATCTTCGCCTGCTGGACCTTGCGACCCCGGCGTGCCTGCAGGGCCGGCCGGGCCGGTCAAATCTATGAATGCCCAACCGTTACTGGTGCAGGTCTCAAAACCTGCAGTGGATGCGACGTAATACAGGCGACCTAGAGTTGGGGAGCCACAGGCCGGCAAGTCGCTGCCCGAGTCCACATAGTAGACATCCCAGTCAGAAAGCTCCGGTTCTGGTTCAGGTTCTGGCTCGGTGTCGTTTCCGGTGCATCCAGAAAGACCGACGGTCAGCATCAATAGGCTAAGAAAAACAACTACTGGTTTCTTATTGTCAGAGGAAGACATGATTCCGGGTAGGTGTGATTAACTTCAATGATTCCCCAACATAGTTTCACGCTAAACCTACCTTCCCGGAAACATAGTTTGCCGGAAAATGGGGTACTGCTCGGCTATGGGAACGACTTATAGAGACATACTCATGGTGGCTATACTGTATGGGGAATGGAGCCGCGGGCAAACGGGCGGTTGCGTATGTCCGTGTCTCGACGAGCAAGCAGGCAGACGATGGTAACAGCATCAGCAGCCAAGTCAACAGGATACGCGCGTACGCCAAGATGCGCGGGCTCAAACTGCTCAGTCGAGATGTGGTAATCGACGACGGCGTTAGTGGAGGCATACCTCTGTGGGACAGGCCCGCCGGAGGGATGCTGCTGGATCCATTCCCTTATTGGTGATTTCTGAGTATGCATTTGCTGATCAGAAACTATTTTTAAACATCTTCGGTTGTATGGATAATCAAGCGACAAATTATGATCCTAAAGCGACAGTTCCCGGATCTTGTGAATATGACAATCAAGATTGAGTGAGTTGCATTAGTATATTTCACATCCGATGTAAGAATTGAATTTATGTCCTTTCAATGGGCCGAACTAGAGGGTCTCTGCTTAGACCCATGCGATTGGCTTTCACGGATCAATAGGCTATCAGTGGGACTAACTAGACGCTACCCTTTGATTCAGAAAATTATGAATGGTTTACGACAAGTAACAAATCTCCAAACGAATGGCTTGGTTAATGGGTTAAACAAGAGATTAATTAGCCAATCAGGAAGCCTCAATATCCAACTTCCAAGTCTGAATGCTCTCTTCGAATTTGACATCACCTTACCCATCTGACGTTTCCACTCGTTCTCGTATTGATGGAGTGAGGTCCCATCATTGAGGTGATTTACAATCGTTTGTCCTGCAATCCGACCTCCGATCATTGCAATTGTGATACCAGCCCCATTACTTGGTAATACCATTCCTGCAGCGTCACCAACAAGCAGATGATTGTCCTTGACAAAACAATCGATAGTACCTGACATCGGAAGTGATCCTGCACCACTAAAGGTCACATCTTCCCCGTAGCGACCGAAGAAATCCTCTGCAAATAGATTCAGTGAACGCCCCTTTGCAAACTTATTTTGAATTCCGACTCCAATATTCGCACCACCCGCTTTAGGGAACATCCAAGCATATCCACCCGGAGCCATTCCACCAAAATGAAGTTCGACAGCATCACCGAAGTCGCCATTCATCAAGACGAATTTGATTGGAATTTTCAGTCCTGATTCATCCCAATGATCGCGGCGCAAGGGGTCGTTATGACCTCCTGCGCCTACAATCACTCTAGCAGTGAATTTACGTCCGTCTCGCAATAATACAGTTTCTTCCTCAACAGACTCAACACGAGAACTAGTTAGATAATTAGCACCCTTAGATTTTGCAAGTTCTACAAGGGCTTCATCGTGAGCAACACGATTCAACATCAGGCCCTCAAATGGAAATCGAAGCGGTTTACCTGAAGGGGGAACTAAATGCATCTGTGAAGTCCTTCTTGAAATTGCAGAGTCTGGAGTCTGTAGTAAATCATCAATTTCTGGAACGTTGGGGCAAAGATGTCTCATCTCATCATTAGTTGGAACTAATTCGCCACACTGCAGAGGAGAACCTATCGACTCTCGCCCATCAATAACTAAGACCTCTTTACC
>JAQXFF010000219.1 GCA_029250425.1 Candidatus Thalassarchaeaceae archaeon
TGTCGAGCAAAGTTTGGACACTGGATTGTAGAGAAATCAATGGACTCTGTGGGTAAGGAACGTGATAATCGCCTTCGTAGATATTTGTTCCAATGACGACCTCTTCGTTACCGCTGATCAAAGATAAATTAAATTCCCCACCGATGTTATTATTCTCAAAATTGAATTCTGCATATTCTATTGTCGCACCTTTCGGAAGAAGGAATGGAGCACCTTCTCCTTGGAGATTGATGCCAAGTGAAATTGTGCGTTCTGATGCACCTTCATTCACACCATTGGCAATCCCTGTGCGGAACATATCTTGTCGACCAAAACGCCCAAAGGCAGGATCAGTCATCCCCCACTCAATATCCCCATCAGCCGCAACATCGAGTGTGATGCCTCGCGAGTGGTGAGCAAATCGATACTCAGCATGGAATGAATATACTTCGCAAAATGAAGTATAATTCGCAAGAACTCCAAGGGTGAAGGTGGGGGCCGTAAGGTCCGTCCATTGATTGTTGGTCAATGGAATCATATCTGCATCTGAATTGAGACTCATACCCATGAGTAAATTGGGGCCACCACAGTTGTCAACAATCATTGGTTTGATCGCAACAACTGGCATAGAGAAATCCGAACGCACAATGGATGGTGTGAATGAATCATCTTGGATAGCAGTAGAAATCATCACAGTTGAAGCACCGTTAAGGGCGGATGTCCACTTGTCACCGTCATAGGAGCCACCACCCCAAAATACACCATCTGTATTGTTGAAATTGGTACCAACCAAGGTACCCAAATTGAATCCATGCAAAACTGGAGTAGACAATCTGGATGACCCGGAGCCAAAGGTGAATTTGAAATCGATTAGAGGGTAGGTATCTGCATTGATATCCCACAATTCAATGAGAGTCCCCTGTAGGTTTGTTAGTGCGTCACCATTTCGATCAATGACAACATTGCCCGTTCCTGCATCCAAAACATCGACACCGAAATCAGCAGAGGCTGACTTACGCAATTCCAAATTAAGCAAACCATACCCATCAGGGAAACCTGCTTGTCCTGAATTTTGAGGGGCGAATGAACTGACAACGACATCCCCTTGTGCTGGAAGAGGGTCTCCAACACGGACACCATCGATATACCAGCCAGCGTTCAACATCTCCACAGGGAAGGCGCCCTGTCGTGGATTGACTTCATGAATGAAAATGAGTTTGATAAATCGGCCTTGATGTTGGGTAAGATCAATTTCAATATCAGACCAGCCACTCGGGCTGTTAGATGAAGTTGTACCATTACCTGCAAGAACATAATCGCCGTTTTGCGGACCATTTGTCCCTAGGAAATTACCACATCGGGCACTGGGAACTTGATTTGTGGATGTGCCCAATTGATGCAAACCATCCCCTGAAGAGATTCCAGTGGTTGCCCCAATGTTGATTGGCACAAAAACAGGGTTTTGGAAGTCAACGTTGTTTGTTGAATTCTGCACGGCAACATAGGCACAATCGTCGTAGTAATACTGATTGGTTCCTGCTTCACGGAAAAACAATGAGTGGAAGCTGCGGAATGTCATATCTGCTTTCCCGGGATGAACAAAGAATGATTCACTGGAAAGTGTCATCTCAAATTCGCCGTCAGGAATGTTCGCGGTATAATCCGGGTTCTCGAAATCGGTTCCCCAACACCAATCCCCAACACCACAGCCAAGAGTTGGCAATACGTTGTTGTCTTGATGCCCATGAGCCCAATTTGCCACCATTGGTGGAATCCCTTGTTCAGGACCGGTCGTCCAACCTTCGGCACTTGATTCGAAATCAGCATTGTAACCCTGGCTCGTCAGTTGAAGATATTCTTCATTAACAGTAAAATCACTGACTGAGGAATATTGTGTTGTACCGCCATTGAAGATCGGGTTCCAAATCTCGCCATTTGCCACAAGTGAACTATCAATCGTTTGAACGTCATTGTGTTCAGCATAATCTGTACCCACAATGAAACCTGCCGCATTCACCGTTTCTCCTGCGGGCATACTGATTCCAGCAGTCAAATCGTCGCCCCAAGTTCCTTGATCACGAAGTTCAACATCCACATCGGAATTGCCGTTTGCAAATGTGCTAATTGTTGCTGCATGAACCAAGGTGGTTGAGAACACCATCAGGGAAATCATGGCCAGCGATAAGGTACGCGTTCGGGTTGTCATGTCATGTCACATCCAAGATGAACCACTTAGTGGTTCTACTATGGCCACTCAAAGCCCGCATATAACACCCATCATTCGCTGGTTGGCCCCGTAGGGGGCCAAAAAAGAATCACATTGGTTACAAGGGCCTCATTCTAAGTGATTTAATGCAATCTTCAGCCAAATCATTCAATCCACCTTGTGCTACCTCATTTCGGCGTAACCGGGAAAGGTCAGCAACCGTCGTAGGACGGTCGGGGCCAAGAGCGTCGCATAGCTCAGGACCTGCTGCAATATCGTAGGTCCCCAATTCTCTCGCTTCATCGATGATTTCTTGTTTGTCCAGACCAAGCAATGGTCGTAACATTCGAACACTACTTGCTTCCTCAACAGCCCCCAAATTACCCAAAGTTTGGCTGCTGACTTGACCAAGGTTTTCACCCGTCAGAATAGCCGTCGCTCCAACATCAATTGCAAGGGAACTCCCAATGGCATTGAAGAGACGTTTCATGTGAACAAAGTAATCTCGATGGGCTTCAGGTTCGGTGAATTTAGCCAACGTTTCTCCTACTGTAACAACGCGAAGATTGGGGTCGATTGAACCTGGTGCATCTAGATCCTGTATAAGGTGTGAGAGACTGGCAGCGGTTTTGTCCTCAGCTTCGGTACCAGTGATGGGTTCTTGCGAACAATGTACTGGGACAATGTGCCATCCCGATTGTACCATTCGGGCCACGGCAACCGGTGAATCGATACCGCCCGATACCAAAGCGATGCAAGTGGGCGCACTGGCCATGAGCCGTCCTGTCGCTTTACCACCATAATTGGATGGGTAGAGGGAATCGAGGTGACAGCCTCAAGAGGGAGAGGCGTCGCCCAAGGAATGGAGATAGTGATGTCGGACCCATATTCGACCGAGCCCGTGACCAAAATAGACGAAGTTTTTCCACAGGATACCAATGCTTACAATACACTCTTTGGAGGACGATTGATGAGTATCATGGATACTGCGGCTGGAATGGTTTCGAGTAAATTTGCGCACCGGGAATTTGTCACCGTTTCAGTTGATGCATTGAAGTTTAGACGACCTGCATACCAAGGAGATCTCATCGAAACAACAGCTCGTGTTGTCCACACCAGTACACATACAGCGGGTGTGCACGTTGTTGCAAAACGATTGGATCGGAGTGAATGGATTACTGAAGAAATATGTTCAGGGTTCTTTTTCATGGTCGCAATTGATTCCCAAATGAAACCCATTCCAATCCCACAATTCACCCCAAATGGGGCAGAAGAAGAAAGAATGTGGAATTTGGCACAAGCCGCCAGAGATGCAATGAAGGCGGCTGGACAGTAATTCCCTTCTGAAAATGGATGGTGAAAATATGCCCGTACTCAATGTCGCATTCGTTGGTTCAGAAGAGTTGGCCAGAGCATTGGCAAAGAAGGGTGATGTTCGAGACATTGAATCTTATGTGTTCAAAGAAACCGTGGAGGGGGAAACACGTATTCTTTCATTATTGAGACCCTTGCGACATCCTGAACGCCTTCGACCCTTACTCAGTGTTCTCAATGTGGCCAAAGCCGGGATTGTAGAAATCGCAAAAGTAGATGCTGCACTCGGGGAAGTTCTAGTCGCCTTTGGGTCCGCGGGTATCCAGGTAGGCCACGCAATTATTTCGCCTGAAGAAGGAGGATGGGTTGATGCCGAACAAGTACGTGTTATACTCAACCAAGCCGGCCTTGAGGAATGGATTCTGCATGATACAATGCCTGATGAACACACACTGCGTGAATCCCTTCTTTCCAATCTCCAAACAGGTGATGAAAACGCACCTCTGGTGATTCCAATCGATCAGCATTTCAATGTCAAAGGCGTTGGCCTAGTTGCCATCGGATATGTACAGGCAGGAACTGTTTCCAAGCACGATGAAATTCTAGTGCTACCAGCTCAAGAATCTGGAATTGCAAGAAGCCTCCAAGTAATGGATGACGATGTTGAACAGAGTTTCGTTGGTGATCGAGTTGGTGTTGCGCTCCGTAATCTAAGAGAGGAAGCACTACACCGCGGTTGTATATTGACACATACAGATAGTGATGCTTTGGTTCGCCATAACAGTTCAAAATTCAGCCTTTCACGCGCTCCATTTCAAAAGCGTGAACTCTCGGAAGGAGATGTTGTCCACGCCGCAGTTGATTTACAATTTCAAGTGGGGCGGATAAACAGTATACAAGGTACTGAAATCACAATCGAATGGGAACAACCTCTTTGGATACAAAATCGCGAGGCTGCGCCCGTGATTATCGCACAATTGGACGCTGGGAATATGCGGATCATGGGTGTGGCTGAAGGTATCACGCCCGCGTGAGAATAAGACCCCTAAACTGTGGGTCTTGTGGTGTTGATTGCCAATAAACTGTATAAGCAGCAGGTTACGCTGACGTTCTGGGATGCATCAACAGGGAGAACCCTTTGGGGTTCAGCCTGAGCAGCGTGGGACTGAAATTCTCACCTCGTTCAGGCTGGCCGGAGTAGGCGGAGCAATCAAGGGAATCTTGAATGAAAAATCATTGCTACTCGAACGGCGAGATGGCAAAGGATTACGAGTTGATATCGACACAATCCATCGGGTTCGCCACCACCATACACCGGTGATTCCACAAGGCTTCACTTGGATGGGAATCATCACACTCATTCTCGCCGCACGGGTTTTTACAGGATCCATTCAGATTTACGCACTATTATTGGGTGCCAGCACAATTTTCGCATGGATAATCGGGCGTAAACCCACTCTCTGTATTGACACCAAACAGGGAGACAGGCACATGTTACATGGGCCCGACAGCCTCTTGCTACGAACACAGATGATGATCAATCGACTCTGTGATGGAAAAACTTTGAATGAGGCTAGAGAGGGCTTAGACAATGTCCAAATCAATCCAAACTTCCCCACTATTTCTCCGTTACAGGCGGTGAAAGTAGAATCTGCAGCGCTTCAAGCAGAAGAAGTGGATGAGGCCTTCCTCCTTCCCGAAGTTGGAGTGTTCGATGAAGCTGATTTGGAACAAGCATTGAAGGCAATGTACCATGGTAATGCTGGAGAAATACCAGAACCAATGCCCGCAGAAACACTTCCTACAACGGATGTATACACCGCTACAGAAGCGTTTTCCTCCGAAAGTGCAGCAGATCATGCTGGTCGTGGTCTACTTGATCGTGCACGGAATTCATTGCATGAAGTCCGTTCGGAAAGTGACGAATGGCAACAGCAGCAACAACCGCAGCAAAAATTGGACACTTGGTCTCGACCATGGGAACAGCCTTCAACAGAAAGTCCAGTGAAACAGACTGACACTGATTCTGCATACGAGCGCGCGTGGGGTCGTGGAGAACCACAATGGTACTCTGAAAAAGATGCGAACCCAGGGACTCGAATTCAAACCGCTCTTTCCGAGGCCAAAGAAGAAGGTGGGATGTTTTTCTCAGGATCTATGTTTGACGACCCCCCTTCACAAACCACTGATTCGGGAATTTTCGGGAATATGTTTGACACCCCTGCACCAACCCCCACCCCACGACCCATTCCACAGCCAGAACCTGCACCAACATGGTCGGGTCAAGCGATCAGAGAAGCGGCCCCAACCTCTAATGCTCTGGCCACAACACTTCCTGAACCAACACTCCACGCACTTCGTGAAGAATGTACACCCGGTGTTGTTGCTGCAGCCAGAATCGCAGTACCTAATGCCCCTGAACCTGAAGCCAAACCAACTGAAACTAACACTTTAGAAGAATTTCCCGCCCTTGGAGCATTGTTAAGAAATTCACCAAAACGGAGATTGCGTAGTGCAACACCGAAACAAGGAAGGTTTTCCCAGCTTGCCAAGCGTGGATTTAATGCATTGATTCGAACTCAATCGAAAACACCCATTCGGAAACTGGCCCGTCCAGTCAAAATAGAAGGGGATAATTATGCAGAGATCTACGGCGATGAGGATGGATTTGAGGACGGGAAATTTCAGGAAGTCGCACTTCGTTCAGGACAAATATTGCGTCTTAGAGCCGACCAAGACCATCAAGCTGAAGTTGCCGAACGTATCAGAACACTTTCAAAATCCGCAGGTGGTACACTTGCTGCAGATGAAACAAATGCGCTGATTGAACGACTCTCTGAAAGCGGCGATTTGGAACCCATTGCCAACCTGCTAAAAGCGGCAGATACAAAGCAACTTTCGTTTGATCAACTCGCGAGTACTTCACCTCCAAAAGAAGCCCCTGGGCATCATGGAATCTCTAGACTTGGATGATTAAATCAATCCAACCATACGCCTGTATGAGTCCAGCCTCGCATGATATTCGCCCCGATCCAAATCCAAGAGCCCTTCTGTTCCAAAATCAGAAATTGTGAAAGACGCTGTGACGGTTGCATGTACCATTGCACTGTGTAATTCTTCACTTGTTGGAATCAAATTTTCCGAGTCAGATAATAGTGTCAATAATGTCCCAGCAAATGAATCCCCACAACCTGTTGGATCAATAATCTCGGAAGTTGGGAAAGCGGGTAAAGTTAGCAAACCATTTTCGGTCAAAGCAACACTGCCATGTTCACCCTTCTTGATAATGAGGATTGAAGGTCCATTTCCTGCCTCTTGTCCACCGGATAGAGCCTGACCTGTACGAATTGATTCACCAGCTCGAATTAGATTCTCATCCTTAGCAATCATCCGAACCTCCATGTCATTGAGGATAGCCAAATCAACTCGCCTTAGTACACTCGAGAGTTCTTCAAAGGCAATGTCGATCCACAAGTTCATCGAATCCAATGCAGTGAATTTCGCCCCTTCACATTGATCAAGAACTTGGGATTGAATTGAAGGATGATTGTTTGCCAAGAATAGAACGCGAGGTGACCACCAAGCAACAGGAATTTTTGGTTCGTAATCCTTCAATACGTTTTGCTGTGTTTCAATGGTAATTGCTTGACCCATGTCGCCTTCGTATCGACCACGCCAACGGAATGTTCGGCCTCCCTCGATGGTTTCCACACCATCGAGATTGAGGCCTGCTTGGCGAAGCAACTCAGTATCAGATTCACTGAAATCATCGCCGACTGCACATACAATGCCAACTGGCAATATCTCACTAGATTCAAATCTTCGATTCGCATGGAAAGCCGCAGCAATGCCTGCAAATGTTCCTGAACCTCCCAATGAATTTGCGACTGTTCCAGCCTCGGTTTCAAGGTCGTCGTATGCAAGACTACCAACAATCACAATGTTCATGATATCACCCGAGTAGATTAGGATGGTTTTCGAGGTATTGGATCGTGATATCACGATCAATGAAATCAGGTTCGTCGAGGATGGCTTGGTGTAACGGTATGACTGTTTCAACACCAATGAGAGTCGTTTCTTTGAGAGCCCCTTTCATCTTCGCAATTGCTTCTTCACGATTTTGTCCCCACACGATGAGTTTGGCCAAAAGGGAGTCGAAACAACCTGGCATTTCGTAACCGATATGAGCGTGTGTATCCACCCTCACACCTCGGCCCCCAGGGAAATGACAATCCCACAATTTCCCAGGAGATGGAACAAAGTTTCGAGGATCTTCCGCATTGAGCCTGCACTGAATTGAGTGCCCTGAAAATTGTATTTCATCTTGGCGCAGTGGAAGTGATTCGCCTGCAGCAACACGTATACCTAATTTTACCAAATCAACCCCGGTAATCATTTCGGTAATGGTATGTTCAACCTGGACACGGGGGTTGACTTCAAGAAAGTAAAATTCACCGTTTTTGTCACGTAGGAATTCAAATGTGGCCAAACCTCGATAACCAACTGCACGAGCACCCTCGCAAACCTTAGAACCAATTTTTTCACGGATTTCATCTGTTAGCCATGGGCCCTCTTCAAGCAACTTTTGATGCCTTCTTTGAATCGAGCAAAAGCGCTCACCAAAATGCACTGCATCCACACCATCGGCGAGAACTTGAAACTCAATATGTTGTGCTCCTTCAATGTATTTCTCGACAAATACTCGATTGTCACCAAATGCAGATTTCGCCCGAGATTGACAGAGATTTAGGGCTGATTCAAATTCACTTTCGTGGTGGACGATTTGCATTCCAATACCCCCACCCCCTGCAGCCGCTTTGATAATCACTGGATAGCCAATCTCTGTTGCCAATTGACTTGCAACAATCGCGTTGTCAATTGCTTCATCGCTACCCTTGGCAACGGGAAGTCCGGCAACCTCCATCGCCTTTCTAGCCTCAATTTTATCCCCCAATAATGAGATGACTTCAGCGCTCGGACCAATGAATGTGATGTCCTCTTCCTGACATCGCCTGACAAAATCTGCATTTTCTGCAAGAAAACCGTAGCCAGGGTGGATGGCTTCGGCTCCAACATCCTTCGCAGCCTGAATTATAGCTTCATAATCCAGGTATGAATCAAGTGGGTTAGAACGATAGAGAGGGATTGCATAATCAGAAAACCGAACTGGGAGGGAAAGGCGATCTTCTCTGCCATGGACAATACAAACCTCTACGCCAAGTTCGCGAAGAGCCCTACTAATTCGGAGCGCAATCTCGCCGCGATTGGCAATCAAGACACGCTTGAACATGGATGTTGGCATTCGCGACCGGTTCAAAGGG
>JAQXFF010000226.1 GCA_029250425.1 Candidatus Thalassarchaeaceae archaeon
GATGGCAAGATCCTCAACATGCTTGACTGCATCAAGCCTCCCGCCATCGAGGTCAAAGGTTTCCATCCACCACATGACGTCAGAGATGAACTGTTCGCTCGCATTGCGAACACGCCAATTGACATCGGGCATATACGCACGGAACATGCAATCCAAACGATTCTCAGTCCAACCGCAATTTTCTTCACCACAAAGGCAACCTTCGTTGAACCATTCGGGATTTTCTGTGTAGTATGGGTGATCTTCGTGAACATGATTAATGACAAAATCACCAAGAATACGAATGCCCGCGGTGTGTGCAGCCTCAACCAATCCATGGAGTTCGGCTTCTGTCCCCAAACGGGAATCGACCTCTCTGGCCGACACCGGCCAATACCCATGGTAGGCTGACACTTCATGCTGATTGTCACTTGCAAATTCTGCTCCTTCAGCAGCTGCATTGAATGGTGAAAGCCACAATGCATTAACACCCATATCTGAAAAATATCCGGATTGAATCATTTGGGTCACTCCTGTGAAGTCACCACCCATCCAATCAGCCCCTTGTGCCGCATTGGTAGAAAGTGGGTCATTGGAACCATTGCCATTCACGAATCGATCGGTCATCACCATGTAGATGAGGGCATCCTCCCAAACAAATTCGGATTGCGGGCCAGTCCAGAATGGCAAAAGAAGATCTTCTGCGATATTGCCATCGACATCCATTCCTGTGAGATGAAGAGTGTTCTTGCCTTCAGGTAACGTGGTCAAATCAAGGGTCCATGACCAGTTCTCTTCATCCCACAAACCGGTGGCCAAAGCCAACGGTGTGGATTCGGGGGCACCTCCATTGCTTCCAGCATTCCACAACACGGTTAGAATGTCATTCTCAATAGTGTGCGTAAACATAGGTTTGGAATAATCAGGGATTCGAACTATACTATTTTCATAACCTCCACAATAACCCCGATAAGGTTCAGATGGATCAAATATCCAATTGTCATCAACAATCAGTTTGTAGCAATACATACCAGGGTCTATATTGAGAAATGCAGACCAAACTCCATCTGTTTCAGTAAGATTTGTTCGGATGGTCCAATCATCCCACTCTCCCGAAACCTGTACTGTTGTTGCATTACCAGTCCAAGTAAATTCAGTCATTGATGCACGTTGACGAACTGGTGAATCATCAGCCGAAACAAATGTTGGAAGTGAGGCCAAGATGAGCATGAAAACAAACATCACCGCCTTTCGCATGGGTCTCACTCCTTCGGGAAGAGGTTGTTCGCAGTCTCAACTATTTCGTCTATATGTTTACAGAGGAAACCCTTCACAAAATCATTTACAGGATTGTTGTAAACGTCCAACGGCGCCCCATGTTGTTGCAATTCTCCTTGATTGAGTATGGCAATACGGTCTGCCAATGTCATCGCTTCGATTTGATCGTGAGTGACATAGACAGTTGTAGTTCCAAGCGCCTCATGTAAGCGGCGAATTTCTGCACGCATTTGATGTCTTAATTCTGCATCTAGATTGGAAAGGGGTTCATCCATCAGCAGAACCTTTGGTTGGCGAATCAAAGCTCTACCCAAGGCCACACGTTGACGTTGCCCTCCTGAAAGTTGCTTGGGTTTCTTGTCGAGTTGATCTTCCAGTTCCATCAATTTGGCTGTCTCTTGTACTCGCTTGACAATTTCTTCATCCGACAACCGATTATCTCCCTTCGCCATTCGTAAACCAAAGGAAAGATTCTCACCAATTGACATGTGTGGATACAAAGCATATGATTGGAACACCATGCCCAATTCGCGTGCACCTGGTGGTAAATCGTTCACTTTGGCCCCATCGATCATGATGTTCCCGGCACTCACGTCTTCAAGACCTGCCAACATTCGCAAAGTCGTTGATTTCCCACAGCCGCTCGGTCCCAATAGAACGAGGAATTCTCCATCGTTAATTTTGAGATCAAGGCCCTTGACTGCCTCAAATCCATTTTCATATTGTTTTGTCACACTTTCATATCGTACTTCGACCATTGTATCACCCTTTGACGCTCCCTGCGCTTAGACCTTGAATCAGGAATTTCTGGAAAACGATGAATAAAATCACTACTGGGATACTAACAAGAAGTGAGGCGGCGGCAAAGTCGCCCCATGCCTGCCCTGTAGAGGATATGAGGCTGGCTAGACCAACGGGTAGTGTGTACATGTCGTTAGAAGTGTTGAATGTCAAGGCAAGGAGATATTCGTTCCAAGCCGCTAAGAAACTGAACAGTGCCGTTACGGCTACAGCCGGAAGTGACAATGGCAGAATTACCTTCCAAAACACTTCGAATTGATTGCATCCATCTAGAAGTGCAGCCTCTTCCAATTCTTTGGGGAC
>JAQXFF010000234.1 GCA_029250425.1 Candidatus Thalassarchaeaceae archaeon
CTGCCGCTGTTGCCCTAATGAGTTCACAAACTGATGCATGGGGCCACATCCAATCAGGTTCCATCAATACCCGCGACCCACTCTTCCTTGAAGCGATGGCACTCGGGATGGAAGCCAGCCACCATATTCATGATATTGCAGCAGGTGGAATTGACGAGACCAGCCTGACAAACGAAGATTTGCGAGCAATCCCCGTGCTCAAACCACCCAAGCGATCATTTTGTCCGAAATGCGGTTCAGATATTCATTCACACACGATGCTGCAATGGAGGAAGTGGCGAGACCACTCCGGTGAAGTTGTTCAATTGCAAGCTCAAGCGGCGATGGAAACCAGTTTGGTCCAGGTTGCGGCACATTACTTGACAGAAACACAATCCGTGCAAGCACAGAGGGATGATTTAGCCGGCCAGCTTGCTGGATTAGATGAAGGGGTCATGACTGAGAAAATCGGCAAGGAATTGCGCCCCCAAATTCTCAAGGAAGTCGAAGAAGAACTACGGAAGAAGATCGAAGAAGAACTCCGAGAAAGTATCGAGGAAGAAGTCCGTGCTGACATGGCAGCACGTGGTGGTGGTCGCAAAGTCGTCTCAACCACTGGTGCATCAACATTCAAACCAAAAGCCAGTAAGAAAGCAGCAGCCCCTGTTGTACGCCGTGGCACGGCAAAGAAAACCTACGAAGGCGAACCGGATGGAAAGGTAGACTGGTTCCTCGCAGATGCACTGGACACTGTATTCGACCCACATGGTACTGGAAAAGTGCTGAAGGCCAAGACCATTCTCGCCCGTTCTGCAGAAGGCAATGTCCGCGTCCAAGACGTCGTCAGAATTTATTCTGGCGAAGGTGAAGATGGGCTCTCTGAACTGGCATGGACCAGTCCATTCACCAAGTACATCATCGAAGCGTTCGATGCTTGTTGATCAGATATAATCTACGACCAAACGTCGAGGTTCCGGCATTCCTTCTTGCGCAACCGCAATCGCTTGGCATTCCATTCGTGCCCCAGACATTGTCGTCACGAATGGGATGTTCAGTTCCACCGCTAGGCGACGCATCATGTTCCCATCCAATACCGCACCGCCGCTATTTCTTGGGGTGTTGATGATGAGGTGAATTTTCCCTGTTCGCATCAAGTCTAGTGCGTCCGGACTTTGTCCCTCAGCAATTCGATAGCAAGTTTTCACCTCAAGGCCACCGATATCACGGAGGTGTCGTGCTGTACCCTGAGTGGCATGTAAGGTGAAACCCATCTCTTGTAGTGAACGAGCCATGGGGATGAGATGTCCTTTGTCTTCATCCTTGACGGTCAGATATACACCGCCACGGGTTGGGACTGGGAGTTCAGTGGCAAGGCGGGCTTTCAGATAAGCAGCTGCAGCATTGACGTGGCTACCCATAACTTCCCCAGTGCTCTTCATTTCAGGACCTGGAGCTGGATCAAGGCCACGGAGTTTGAGGAATGGGAAAACGGGTGCTTTTACACAGACGGCATCGGTTTGCCGACGGGGAATTTCCATGTTTGCCAATTGTTCACCAATCGTAATGTGTGCCGCGATTCTAGCCAATGGAATCCCTGTTGCCTTGGCGACAAATGGGAATGTTCGAGAACCTCGTGGATTGACTTCCAACACAAAGAGTTCGTCACGGCAAATACAGAATTGTATGTTGAAACAGCCACGGATATTCAGCCCGATTCCGATTTCTTTTGTCCACTCATGTACCTTTGCAAGTATTTCCTCACTCACATTCTGTGTGGGGATAAAGCAAGTTGAATCACCACTGTGTATTCCAGCTTCTTCGAGATGTTCCATTACTGCACCCACAAGGACATCTTCACCATCGCAGACAGCATCAACATCCAATTCAATCGCACCACCTAGATACTCATCTACAAGCAATGGTTTGTCGGGAGCGATGTAAGCATCAGCCATGTAAGTCTCCAACTGCGAATCATCAGTCAGAATCTCCATGCCTCGGCC
>JAQXFF010000248.1 GCA_029250425.1 Candidatus Thalassarchaeaceae archaeon
CCCACCGTCGAAGACGTAATCTTGGTCGATTTTTCGCCATGGAAGGGCTTGGCGTTTCTTGGCAAGAGCGATGGTGGCTGCTTTGTGTTCTGCTTCAAGTTGCATGAACGCAACCCGCGCCTCAACCCATTCAGCATCTGATACGACGTTCTTGGAACTCATTACCGCTGGTTAAGGCTCCGCCACATAATGCTACTTCCGGCTGCTGGTTGGAATTCGAATCACCATGATTCCGAGTCTACATCTACAGGCTCAATTGGAATCATTGGTCGTACTTTTTCCAGTCGCCGCCAAAGCCGACTTCTCGGTACCAGTGGTTGTTTGAGCCTTCGGGCCACTCCAGCCATTCTTGCCCTTCATGGGCTTGACCGATTAGCTCCGAGGAGGGTTTCGATGTTGGTGGTGTTCCAGTGGCACTCGGAGGAGGGGATGGCTTTACGTCCTGTGTTGTTGGAATTTTCACCTCTTCCTTGAACATGTGATTCGTGGAATCAATGGCAGTGAATTCAGATTGTTGCACAGTGGGCCTTCGGACCAAGACCACAATGACAGCAATTGCAGACATAGCAAAGGTGCCTCCCATGAAGATCACCATCAAGCCACCTTCTTCAGAATCTGAGTTCGACGCAGCGGAGTCAGTGGTTTCACTCGGGCAATCCTCCGCATCAATCACGATCGCACGTCCACCTGGGCAGGTGTAATAATCGCTTGATTCGTTTGAAGAAGGATCGACAACCAAGGTGACTTCCGTTCCCCCAGTGCTGATGGTTTCAGAACATTCACCTAAATCAGTCACGACATCAGTGCCGCCGGGGCATACATAGTAGAACGGAGTGTCTTCATTGGTCGAATTGGTGTTTTGCTCATTCCCAGTGGCTGGTGAATCTTCTGGGCAATCAGTGGGGTCGAGGACCACGAGGCTTCCCGAAGGGCACACATAGTAGACGACACTGCTGCCGCCATTTTCATCATCGAGGGTTTGGGTGGCTGAGCAACCTTGAGCGTTGACAACCCCAATGGATCGTGGGCAGTCATCAATGCTGTTGGAAATTCCATCGTTGTCATCATCTTCGTCTTCAAATGCATCTCTGCATCCATCCCCGTCGAAATCAGTGTTGATGTTTGATGGCCAGTCAACAGCACCCCGAGGGCACGCATCGATGGAATCTGCAATTCCGTCGTTGTCATCATCAGCATCCTCGAGATCATCATCGAGGCAACCATCGCCATCGTGATCAGTCAAAGTTCCAGAAGACCAGTCAATGACGCCCATGGAACAGAGGTCTGATTCGTCACGAACGAGATCTCCATCGTCATCATTGTCTTCGACATCTTTGCAACCATCACCGTCTAAGTCATAGCTTGCGCCAGTGATGCCAACTGGGCAAGCATCGGTTGAGTCAGGTTTTCCATCGTTGTCGTCGTCCAGATCTTCATCGGTTGAGTCTTTACATCCGTCGTCATCATGGTCGGTTATGGATTCGGACGTCCATGACAACACTCCTTGTGGACAGGTATCAAATCCATCCATGATGCCATCTGAATCATCGTCAGGATCACATGCATCCCCGTCCCCATTGCTGTTGTAGTCTCCCTGAGTTGGATTGTATGTGTCTGG
>JAQXFF010000271.1 GCA_029250425.1 Candidatus Thalassarchaeaceae archaeon
AGAGCATCTGCTCCAATCCATTCTGCGAGGTGAAACATACCTGGTTGGTCAATGACATCTCCACTTCCATCGGGGCCTAAATAGACTGAAAGAGCGTAGTTTCCAGGGTAATTGACTCCAGCCATATCAAGATTCAGATAGTTGCTCACAGTGACACCAGATGGCAGGTCATCTGCAAATGCCCCTGAACCCCACAATCCTTCTTCCTCACTCGACCACAAACAGAACACCATGGTTCTTCGAGCATCAAAACTTGCCAATGCTCCTGCAGTTGTCAATACCATTGCAGAACCTGCTGTGTTGTCATAGGCACCTGTGCGGGTTCCGTAACCAGACTCATCCGTGCCAGGGATGATTCCAATCGGCGATGCATATGGGGCAATGTCGAAATGTCCGCCAAATACCAACCATTCATCTGGGAACACTGTTCCATCCTTGTAGCCACAAATGTTGGCTGCCCAAAGGGTTCCGGATTGGAAACGATGTACTTCTGTTCGTAGGCCGAATCCCGTGAGTACACCTTCAAAGTAAGTAATTGCATCCTCATATGCAGGATTTCCATTTCCAATCCACCGATCAAGGTAACCTTTCGCACCATCGGCTGGGTCTAGTGGGTCTGGTGTTTCATCAGTGATGAAATCCACCCACTCGTATACGGAGCGACCATCGACCCATCCACCTGACGCATCGACACCATCATCCATGGTCAAGTCTGAACGTTGTGGGCGAGTAGTTTCAAACGTCTTGATTGCGGCCACGCCACCATCTGAATCGTGTGCAGAAAGCCAATTCCAAGTTCCATTGTCACCATTATCGGTTACAGTTACGGCACCACCGTTGGAAGGATCTGCAGCCCAATCATTCCATGATTCATTGGCTGCACGAACAGGCCAATCTAAGCGACCATATTCTCCAATCAGCAGTGTTGCATATGGATTTCGTGGCGGTAATAACCACTCTATACTCGTGCTACTCCCTGATTTCAAATCAAGTACTGTTCCATTCTGTGCTCGAAGGCTACCCTGATCAATGATAAAATATGGAATATATACACTCAAATCAGCACGTGCTATCAGTGTAACTTCACTCCAATCTCCTGCGGTTAGTACACCGGTTATTCCCAAATCCTTCCCTGTAGGGGGAGTTGCATTATCTGAGCCAAAGCAGCCAGATAATGGTGTTCCTAGCAAGAGGAAAGCCATCAGAAGAACAGACGGTATTCGCGAGCGCATGGGTCGCCGACCATGCAATACCTTCTGAATCAATCGGCCTGACGAATGGCTCATGCATCGACGTTTCGAATTTCATGTGTTTGATCAGCAATCATGAATTCTAGCATAGCTGCCCACAAGACAAATTGGATACTTTTCTCAAGTTCTTCTTGTCCACCAACTTCCGAAACCATGTTGTCCAATGTATCAGTGGGTGAGTGGTAAGCCGAATAATCGTCGTCATACGCACCTAGGTGGAAGATGGTTTGAGCTCCCAGATTGCGGAATGTGACGTGATCTGAGCGACCAAACGTATCCTCATGTACATCCATGACGAGATTTGAATGTTCATCCCAGTGTTGGTCGCAACCCGAACCATAGGAGCCATCGATTGTCAAATTCCTAGGGGCTTTGAGAATGTTGAAGTGAACATTGTCAAGTACGCTTGTGATCTCCACATCTTGTACATCCGGGTCATTATCTGGTCCCGACCATGCGTGGTACGGAAATGGATCTCCATTCGATTTGTGTGCTGGCCAAGAAATTCCCATCATGTCCATATTGATGTAAAATTCCAATTCTTTGTCCTTTGGAAGACAATAATCACAATCGTTTGTTGCAAAGGCATTGGACCCGCGCAAACCTTCCTCTTCACTTGACCACAGGGCCAAAAACGTGTCACATTCAACGGTCACATCAACCAATGCTCTAGCAAATAGCAGCATCGAAACGGTGCCGGCTGTATTGTCATACGCGCCTTCGTACGTGCCTGCAAGACTGCCAGGGGGGGCCACGTCCATGTGCGCTCCCATACCTTGCACGCATGAATCAGAGCGTCCTTCTTTCCATGCGATCACATTCAGGCTTTCCGGTTGAGTTGGGTTTCCATGATCAATCACTCGCATCAAATGAGTCTCATAACCCAATCCTTCAAAATGGCCTTTGAAATAGACTGCTGCCCGCTCAAGTTGTGGATTTCCAGTCCCCATCCATCGATTGATATAACCTCCACATTGGCTTGAATCTGAACACACACTGGTGATGAAGTCCATTTTTTCAAACCATTCTTCACCGCTTACAATTGGTGTACCATTTTGAACTTCGATGGAAACGACTTCGCTTGAGCCACTAGGGTAAATCACGTTCAAATCGACTTCCGTAACGTAAGGTGTTAGCAACAATCTTCCATTCAATTCCTCATCAGTTACAGTGACGATTCCTTCCGGGATGGCCGAACCATTGACAAACAGCAAAACCTCATCTGGAACGGACAATGAGTGGCCATTTCCTTCTAAGGTGAATTGGTGCCACTCACCCGTGCGTAGGATTGAATCCGCGGGGTCTTCAAAATTGATTTGCAGGATGGATTGAACAGATTTTGTTGCTTCATCTGCATCCCCAAAACAACCGGACAGTGGTGTTCCCAATAACAGGAAAACCATCAGCAAAACTGCCGGCGTTCGTGAACCCATGTGCAGCGGACTGACAACCCATATCTGAAACAATCGGCTACGAATTAACCATTGTTTAGTAAGATGCCACGATAGGGTTTGTCAATATCGAGTTGTGCGACATATAATCCACTTGTGATGCAAGACATGTATGCAAACCCGTCATGGTATTCAACAGCCCAAAGGAATGGGATCCAACCGAAGTCGTAGTATTGACTGTCGAGTGGTTCGCCATACTCGCTGCCATGAGGGAGATAGAAGGCCAATGTGGCTTCCATATTGGTTGAGTTTCTTTCTTGGCCATTGTATCCTGCATGAATCAGAGTTTCGACA
>JAQXFF010000302.1 GCA_029250425.1 Candidatus Thalassarchaeaceae archaeon
GTAATCGACGTTCTTACTCTTCTTCAGCCAAAGCGCTATTTCACGCCATTTGCTTGCAGTGACTTCAATGAATACATACGGATTCTTTCGGCGCCCACCTGTGTGGTTTCGGACTTCAGCTTGGACAGCATCACCGAAATCTGCAACGTCCTTGACGATTTCTTCCGCGGCAGAAAGAATCTGTTTGGTACTGACTTCGTTACCCATAGTATCCCCTCAGTCATCAGCGACGATAATCGGTGCGCCACGGGCTTCTGTCTCCCCACTCGGCACTGCGCCGATGCGGATAATTTTCTCACGCAACTTCCCGAAGCCATCGATCAGGGCTTCTGGGCGTGGTGGGCAACCTGGAATGTAAACGTCGACTGGGATGACCGTGTCTACCCCTTCGAGAATGTTGTATGACTGGTAATAGGGCCCTCCTGAAATAGCGCATTCACCCATTGCGATACACCACTTTGGTTCAGGCATTTGCTCCCACAACCGAACGATTGGGTCGGCGAATTTCTTTGAAATTGGACCGTTTACCAGCAATACATCACATTGGCGTGGACTGCTTCTGAATACGACACCGAAACTTTCGGCATCAAAACGAGGTGCACCTGCTGCCGCCATCTCAAGAGCACAGCACTTGATGCCCAAGTGCAGTGGGAACAGTGACTTTCGCTGAGCCCAATTCAAAAATCGGCCACCAAGAACACCGATGAAATCCTTCATCCGTGATGCTTCAAGGGCTTTGTCATTCAAATCTCCGACCATGTCAAGAAGGCCACGGCTGCTGAACGTTGTGTAATTCTGTCCTTCGTCCACCATCATCACCTCAAATGTAAATGCGCCCTCGCTTTCGGAACACGTACCAAACACCCAGACCCATGAGACCAAGGAAAACCATGAGTGTGGCTAAAGAACCGGTCGCTGCATCTACTCCGCCAGCTGCCCCATCTGCAACCGTGTGGTCAGCACTCATGGCCACAATGCCACCGAATGCTAGGAACATGAATGCAATATCGAATACAAGGAAAATAATTGCATACCAATAATATTGGAAATGGAAGTCAATCATCGCATCCCCGACTGGGTCTGCACCACATTCGTAAGTACTCAATCGACGAACATATAGTGATTGATCAGACTCATATCCCTTGAGCAAGAAACTGCGAAGTTTGGTAGGGTCATTTGGATCTGGCATCGGTCGTAAAAATCGTGAAAGAACGAAGCCACCCAACGGAAATCCAATGCCTACAAGGGTCATCAAAGCAAGGGAGAGATATGCTGACGATACAGAGGGCATTTCGAAGCCTCAAGGGAACCCGTAGGGTTCCTTGATTCGTTCGAATCAAAGAGGCATCATAAGCATATCCGGCAAGACTTCGGCTGAGAGTAGGGACTTACAGTCCAAAACTCCGGCGACGGTTGCGCCAAATTGTGAGTAAAATCATGACTCCGAGGACTCCCAAAATTGACCATGTGACTGTGTCCCATGTTTCAGCAGAAAATCCGAATACACTGTCATCCAGAGTTGCCTTAACAGTCATATCAACAGGTTGTGCCGCTACAGGTGCGCTCTCTGGAGTTACGATAAGTGTGAACTCAAATTCATCATCAAGCACCATTTCCACAGGTGGTTTAACTCGAACACGAACTGTTGAAGATTCGCCTGGTTCAAGCAATAAATCAGTTTGTTCGATGTCAATAGTCCAACCACGCAATCCTTCAGTAGATGAAATTTCAATCTGCTCTTCGATATTACCGCTGTTGGTAACTGTTACAAGGAAATCTGAAAAGTCTGGGTGTGTGATATTTTTCATTGGCCCGCCTTCAACCATTACATCAATATCGTGTACGGTTGCAATTGATACTACGATGTCTACGCAAGATGTTACTGCTGCATTACGCATAGATGCTACACAAACGCGCACAACACCTGCTTCACCATTCATGCTCTGATCAGAACCCATTACACTGAGTGTTAGATTTGCATAATAAATTACAGAATCATCAGGGAGAGTGAAAACACCAGGGGCCAATTCTTCCGCATCAGAACTCAAGGTTGCTGAAATTGTAGAATCCATCCCTTCAATTGTGAACAGCGCCTGCTCAACATAGGGCGATGTGCCGATATCACTGAAGGCAAATGCAACAGTTGTTTGACCTCCAGGTGGAAGAGTAACGCTCATTGAATCGGGAGCACCTTGTGGTTCAGCCAAAATCAATTGCATCATGTAATCATAATTTGAGACTCGAGCAGTGACTGTGGTCGTGTATTCGTTAGAAGGAGACGATACAATATTAATTTTAATCTCAACTTGCAAATAATCTCCTTCGTCCTCACTTTGAATGTGAATTCGCAAGAAAATCTGTTGTGATTGACCTGCATCGAGGGAGATCTGAGTTACTTCATTGCCAGAATTGTCCACAAAGAGAGATTGCCAAGAAGGTGATGCGCAGGAACCTGGTTGATTGGGGTCACAAGCTCGTAAACGGAATGAATCCTGCACGTTGCCGTTGTTGTGAACAGTTAATGGGAAATCAATGGACTGATCACTACGACCGGTTTGATCTGTGGAAAGAACGGTGCCATCAACTTCGTGACGCTCAGCAACGGATACTTCGAGTGTATCAGAAATCTCCACTGATGAATCTCCACCACTTGTGACTACGACTGTGATTGTCACAGTGTCATCAGCAAGTGCATCAAGGGGGACAAAAACCTCAACAGTAACGCTCTGTTGATTGCCATTATCGTGCTTACCAGGTAAAGTGAGGCTAGAGTCACTCAGACTCACAGTCCACCCGCTAGGTACTGGACTGTGGCCAATTGTGAAGGAATCCACACCATTTCCTTGATTGGTAACAGATAGCCCTGTACTTTGAGAAGTTCCAGGTTCTACATTGTTGAGATAATTGGATGCTAGGGAAGCACTGCCACCATACGATTGGCCCACGGTAACAGATAACGTAGCCGTGCAGCGCTGACTGCTGCCATCAAGAGCACGGATTTCGATTACTGTACTTTCACCAGCAGGAATACTGTCATCTGGCGTTACATCAAACGAAAAGGATGTTTGACCATTTCCATTATCATAGGGCAAATTTCGCTGACTGACATCGGGCGTAACCCAATTGGCTTTGGAACCGGATTTCCCAAATCCAACGGTCCAATCACTGTTGCCAGCATTTGTGAGCATGAAATTACCAGACTGGGAAGCCCCTGGAGCGATTGTCATCGAAGACGGAGAAAGTGAGGCCTCACATTCATGAAGTTCAGGGATATTCAGAGTGACTGAAAGATTGTCTTGGGCAGCATCTGTACCCGGAGGTGGTGCAGGAGCGGTGACTGTGGCGCGAGTAATGAAACAATGAGAACCTGCTTCGGTCTGTTCACCATCTGGGACTTCAACCGTGACGGTGACTGTCTCTTCATCATCAGAATTCACAGTTACCTGTGCAGGATCTACCGATGCCTCCAAACCATCAGAACGGCAACTGGAAGAATCATCCATCTCAACGGATATGGTTTCTTGGGTTTGTCCAGTGTTTTTGACAACAATTTCCCATTCGACCTCCTCGGATTGACCATTGTAATTTCTGGTTGCCTGACTGGTTGAAAGTTCAACACCTTGAGCTGCATTTCCAGAACCCTCACCCTTTGTCGTTGTCACTACAACATCAGCCTGTGCTGGCGCACCAGGGGTTCCAGGTTCAGCGGGTGAGGCCGTGGCGGTCACAGTAGTTTCACAATCATCAGCGGTCGTCTCACTCGAGTCCTCAGTGACGTTTACAGTCAAAGTTACCTGCTCATTTGAATTCGGTGAAATGACACCGGATACTTGCTCAATTGTGCTGGTATAACCTTGACATCCGCCAGCTTCTTGACTGGTTGCCAATTGTACAGTGATATCTTCATCACCTGTATTTCGAACCGTGATTGTATATTCGGCTGGTGTGCCTGGAGAGGCTTCCTTAGAAGATGAATCTGATGTCAGAGTGACGGCTGCTTCAGCAGTAGCATATGGGCTCGCAATCACGAGCAAAAGCAGTGCAACGACGCAAAGACTGCGGCCGCGCGCGGGTGTGCGCATGAGGTGGCGACAGGATAACCCCCTCAAAAGGGCGCCTGCTTGGTGGTTCAGGAACTCACCTCCTCGACAAAGGTATTCACATTGGCTTGACAATTGCGACAGTTGACCAATGCAGAAGCGCTGCAAGCATATTCGGATTCGTGGTACCGAGCGCCACAACCCGGACAAGCACGGCGTGTTCCCGCTATGGGTTGGTTACACCCCCAACAAACGACTGAAGGAACCGATTTAGGAGCATTTACCACTCTGCTTGCACTGAATGCTGCGGGGGATGGAGGGGACATTGAGGGAGGTGAGTTTCCTTCGCGAAGACGTACGATGAGAACGCCAGCAGCAGCCAAACCTAGAATGATGAATATGAGTAAACCAATGACTGCAATGGTCGTCCCTGTTCCACTGCTTGTATTGCGAGAGGGATCACTAGAGACGTCAACTGTTGAAGAGTGACTTGAACCAGGTGTGCTTGAATCTTCAAAGCCAAGTACGATTGTTACTTCACCAGGTGAATCAGGGACAATTTGAACCCGAATACCTTGCGATTCACCAATGGCCAAGTCAATCAGGTCTGTGCCATCGATTTCCGCAGAACAGCCCTTGGGCGAGTCAATGATTAATCTCTCTTGAATGACAGTGTTCCCAGTATTGAGAATTTCAAAGTGTAGAAGAGATGATTGCCCTTCCATTGATTCTTCCATCGAGAGAGTCGTCCAAATGACACTGGGGCTCGCATCAACTGGGATGAATGCACTCGCTGATTTCTCGACACCATCTGCATTGATTGTCAAGCCAATCTCGGGTTGCCATCCAGCCATTGCAAAGCTTGGGGCGATGACGATGCAATTGGCTTCGACAGAACCGCCCGCTGAAATCTGTCCTACTGGATCACAAATGCCTTCCCAGGTCGAATCTGGTAAATCCATACTCAAACTGGGCGTCCAAGCCGAACTACCGTCATTGAAAATGAGCCAATGGCCAACAAAACCTGGCGCCCCAGTGGGGATTTGTAAAATCGAATCCCCCTCTGAATTGGTAAAGCCAGTTAGGGTCAATACGGGTTTGGCTTCTTCGACAACATCCAATTGGCCCTCCCATGAAATTCGATAGCCATCTTGGGTTGTGAGGTGAAGGGTCAAAGGACCACCCACTGCCAACCCATTGCCTTCCAAACCCAGCATGTAAGATGAGGATTCACCGGCAGGTATGGTCACAGAATTTGAACCTGCAATCACCGACCATCCACCCGGACGATCGTCAACATTGGGGTAGAATGTCAATTCCGTATTGCCTTGATTTGAAATCGTGTACTGAAGATATACGGTTGAATCAGGACGGAGTACGCTGGGGTTGGACTCAAATTCGATGAATGCTGAATCAAATTCAATGACCTCCATCTGAATTGTATATGCCCATGATTGAGTGGGATCAACCTGAGATGTTACGCGTAAGATTGCTTGTAATGTCTGCCCTGGTGAAGGTGGAACACCCAACTGGGGTGTAACTGTCAAATCGACTGTGCGAGCCCCGTTGACTGGAATTGCACCCGTTGAACCTGATGCTGCACCAATGGATGAACCCAAATTATCGAGACCTATCCACCAACCAATCGGTGACTCGACGAACAAGTTGTAACCTTGTAGTCCATTCCCTTCATTTTGGACATCAATCTCGAATGATGTCGGTATGGTGGGATGAACCTGTAATGTTGAGAACGGTGCTTGGAAGTCCACTCCAGGCAATATTGGAACGTTGAGAGATAATGTCAATGGGAATTCGATATCATTGTCTTCGTCCCGAGCAGTAATCGTCAATTGGTAAAGACCGGGAGCTGGAGATTCATCATGAACAAGTGTAAAACCGACCGTAGACGATTCTGAACCTTCAAGGGCGAAACTAGTCTGTGTGAATGATGTAAACCATTCATTCATCATTAGCCCGTTGTTGACCCTCATGGCTGTTGAGGCACTGATTGAAGCATTGGTTGAGATGAGAGCGGTATTGCGGATTTGCAATTCCCATGCGGTACTTGTTTGACTCGACTGCTCAATTTCAATCACTGTTTGTGGTGTAGATACCCGTACACCTGGTGCGCTGACCGCAACTGGAATCTCGAAGAGATTGTTGTCTTCGTCAATCTCTTCCTCAATATTATCGGGATCGATACGAATGGTAATCGCCTGTGTTCCTTCATTCAAGGGAGTCCAATCCCATGTCGCCCAACGAATCATGCCCGGCCCCAAATCAATCTCAATATCCCCTAGATTTTGAGTTCCAGCAATGGCTTCAATTCGCAATCCATCCGCACTGCCACCACCTTGATTCTCGATTTGGATGGAAATCTGACAAACTTCGTTCACCTGAGGAATTGCTGTCGACAATTGGAAGGAGGTGGGGATTGGAAGAGGATCGCTGCGCAAATCATTGACTCCTGCGCCCCTGACTGCGAGGGCGAAAGGTTGGTCGCTGCGCTGACCTCCATGTGACACATCAGTGATGCTAACATTCCAAACACCAGCAGATGCTTGGTCAATCAAAACGACTTCGACATTGTTTACATCATCGGCATCGCCACCGGTAGTTGAACGACCATTGGCGAAATCATTGCCTTTGTAGATCGTCCCATCCGGTGCAGTGATGACCATATCCAGATTATTTTGCAATTGTGTTGATGACCAAGTGCTTCCTGGGTAATCCGACCATGTCAAGACGGCTTTGAACGGTGTATTGCCTCGGCTCAGATTGAATTGATACTCTCGAGTCTGCCCACTACGGATGGTGTTTCGATCATCGACCCAAACACCTGTATCAGTACCTGGAATGAGCGTATTGGCTAGATTGATGCGCCCCCAACCCTCATTCATGTTCGGGATATCACGAGAACCTGTATCTTCTGCTCCAAGAATCAACATTCCTTTGATCAGGGCACCCTGAGGAGAGGGGCGTCCTGCAACTTCCATCAGATATTCACGAATCAGAACTGAGGCCCCTGCTGCATTGGGTGCAGCCATTGATGTCCCACTGTATTCAAGATACCACTGGCTGCTCCAAGTGGAGCCTGAAGTGTCATCTGCATCTTGGCTCTTGCAAGAACGAACCCAAGAGCCCGGTGCTGTAACATCTGGTTTGATACGGCCGTCGTCAGTGGGGCCACGACTACTTCCATCTGCCAATGTACTGGGAGCACCACCGCCCCGATTGTGATGGTTTCCGACTGCGACAATATTCTTCGCAGTTGCTGGAGGGGTGATTGTATCTGAATCTGGGCCATCATTTCCTGCAGACACTAGAACAAGCATGCCATCGTATGACCAAAATTGATCATATTGGCTGGTACGACTATCTGCATCTTCACTGCTGGTCGTGTATTCCCCGTAGTAACCATCCATTCCCCATGAGTTTGTGTGAATGTATGAATTGCCTTCGTACCCCTTGCGAATGAGAGTGTCCATACTGACTCCACCAAAATTACCTGAACTGTCATCTTCCATCGCTTGGAATCGTAGTGTTGCCTGAGGGGCCACACCCGCATATCCACCCCGACTGCCATTTCCTAGAACGGTGCATGCAACGTGTGTCCCATGACCGGAATGTTCGTCTTCGGTAGAAGAGTCACCCCATATCACAGATTCAACATGCTGGATTCGGCCATCAAAATCACCATGATCTCGATCAATTCCTGAATCAGCAACAGTTACGGTGTGGCCACTACCATTCAACCCAACCACGAAATAATTCGATACGTCATCAGCCCGCATATGCCCGATTGCGACATTGTTTTCAATACTGAAAATTGGTTCAAGGCTCAGCCATGAGAGGGCAGGTTCAGCTGCAACGGTTGCAATATCAGCAAGAGAAATAATACCCAGATGTCTACCGGTGTCTATCGGACGATAGTCGCTCAAATAAGCAGATGCTGTACTGTCCTAATCACCAACCAAACTCGGCAATCGGACATGATCTTGGGGGGTGCCCAAATCAGCCAATCTCCAACCTGACAACTGTACCGCAGTAGCTGGAGATGATGTCAAAGGAAGTTCAGATGCTTCGGATAGAAGGTCACTGACATGATGATCAACCATGAATGCCAGAGGCAATGGATGAACGGTCGCAACCATTGGTAGGTTGGATGCGGCTGCAATCGCTTGCGGATGACCTTGAATCAAAAATCCCGAAGGGGGGATGTGCGCTCGGACTTCAATGCCTGGCAATTCAGTTAATGCAACACGACCATCCCACAATCCCACATCGCCTTCGATTAAGACAAGCGCGATGTCAGTTCGAATTTCTGTCAATATCTCTGGAACTTCCACATCTGATTCTAACCCATCAATGGTGAACAAACCAATATGGGTATCTGCTGTAGTTTCCCGAACGCGTTCTTCACCATCCCAACTTGCAGAGGGGTGAGCGCTTCCAATACTATCTGGGTCCGGTGTTATCACAATGCGTTCAATTCCAGATGTGCCCTCATCGACAGAATCAGAAATTGAGGTAGGAGGGGTCGAAAATGGGACGGCACTAGACAGCAACAAAACCGCGAGTATGCACAAGACGGTACGGTGTCGCATACGGCTCCCCAATGGTGGG
>JAQXFF010000306.1 GCA_029250425.1 Candidatus Thalassarchaeaceae archaeon
CAAGTCACGCTGGGAACAAGGCAGGTCGCGATGTCATTTTTGCATGGCTTGCCAAATATCAAGAGGCAAAAGCCAGCGGCCAGAACGCCATCAATGGAACGGTCGGTAGCCTGCTGGAAGACAGCGGGGAACTTGCAGTCAATCCTGTGGTCTCCAAGACCTTGCGCGAACAAGCCGATCTTGAGATGAGTGCCTATGCACCGCTCCCTGGTCTGCCTCATTTCCGCACCATGGTCCAAGAATTGTCCATGGGCGACGGGCTTTCGGTCATCCAGCAGCACGGTATTCACACGGATGCTGTGGTCACACCCGGAGGTACAGGTGCACTCTACATGTCTGCACGCAACCTGCTCGCGCCTGGAGATGCCATTCTACTGCGCGAGTTGCACTGGGGTCCTTACAACACGATTGCCAAAGAATGTGGAATCAATACAGCCACTTGGCCATTGCACGGTGAAGAATCTCAAGTTGATGAGGATGCACTCACTTCGATGCTCAGCCAATTGATGAAAGATCAGGACAACATTCTCTCTTGGCTAAATGATCCGGCTCACAATCCAACGGGAATGTCACTCACTGACGAAAGTCGTGCGCGCGTATTGTCCATCTTTGCACAAGCCGCGACAAACAATCCCGACAAGGGTGTGACCCTGTTCATCGATGGCGCCTATGCCGCCTACTCGAAGGAACACCATGGCTGGGGTGAAACTCTGGCTGAGTTTGCCAAAGAGTGTATTTGGCCGGGCAATATGCTGGTTTGCTTTGGCTTCTCAGCTTCCAAGAGTCACACATTGTATGGTCAGCGATGTGGAGCCATGGTCATGCTTCACCCCAACCGTGCCTTTGTCGATAAATTGGTTGAAGTCATGCTACACACCGGACGTGGAACCTGGTCAGGTGCTGCACGATTGCCGCAAGCCACCCTCCATTCGATTCATTCAGATGTCGAAAAATACGTTGGATGGCTTCAGGAACGTGATCGACTGCAACAGATGTTAAACAAGCGTCGTAATTTGTTCAATGCCCGATGTGAAAAAGAAGGAATCCCACTATTGCCAAGCCATGATGGATACTTCGCATTCCTCCCACATGACTCGCCAGAACCGATTGCACAGGCTGCTGCTGCCCGTGGATTGTATGTCGTCCCTCTGAACGGTGGGATTCGAATTGGGCTCTGCTCAATCCCCACTTACAACGCTGACCGCGCCGCAGGTATTTTGGCGGACGCGTGGCGCATGAGTGCCTGAGGAACAAGCATGCAAGCGGCACCATGGCAAGGCCACACCGGCCATTTGCAAACCGGTCCATCCAAGTGGTGGGCTTGGGGTTTGGCCATATTCCTATCCATCCAAGTTTTCTTCACACTCATTGGAGCCCTCATTTCGGCCATCATCCCTTATGATATGCTATTGACAGATTGGGATGCAGAAGAACCTGGGGAATACCCAGTCAATGGCACATCTGTTGAGCAAGATGAATGGAATTTTACCAAAGAAGAATGGGATAGTTATCTTGCCATCACAGAAATGATGGAAGATTTGAATGAACTGAAACCGCTTCAGATTTGGACTGGCATCATTAGCAGTATGATCGCAATGGTTGCAATCGTGATGCTGTTGCAACAAAGCCCGAATGGATTCAGAATTGCCTACGCTTGGCTGGGCATTTCGACTCTTGGACAATTATGGATGCAACACAAAATGCAAGCAGCCATGACTGATTTCTTCTCCAATATGCATGTTGAGGAAACGGCTTGGATGTCGGTGCAAACTGGGATGAACTTCGGTAGCACTTTGGTATGCAATACCTTACTTCTGATGATAATCATCATGTGTTCCATGAAGAGTCAGGACAAAGGAGAAGTCGAGGAAAGTGGGTTTCACCGGCAAACGATTCTACACTCAGAGCAAGATGGGGCCCAACCTTAAGTCCCGTCTCGGTTGCCCAAAGAGCATGCAAGCAGCACCCCAAAACTTGATTTTTTCAAACATAGAAACAATCCCGGGAATGACAATTACTCAATCGCTGGGTGTGGTCTCCGGTTCGACCGTACGTGCCAAGAACGTCTTCAAGGACATTGGTGCAGCGTTCAAGAATATCGCCGGTGGCGAGATCAAAGCCTACACTGAATTGCTACAAGAATCTCGAAATGAGGCTCTGTTTAGAATGCTTCAAGACGCATCGGCCCGTGGTGCAAATGCCGTGGTAAACGTCCGCTTTGCAACTTCATCAGTCGCTGGTGGAGCCGCAGAATTGTTGGCCTATGGAACAGCAGTTGTCGCACAGTGAGGTCATCTCATGGCTGGTGAAGAAGAACCATTTGTAGGGCTCATAATTGCAGCCATTGTAGCTGCATGTACCATTGGCCCATGGCTGTTGAGTATCTTTGCAACCATGGTTTACCAACCTCGGAAAAAGAAGGTTCTACTGGAGCGCGAATCTGCTTCCGCTGTCACAGGAGATTCATTGACCAACTTGAGTAAGCCGTTTGGAGGCCGTGAAATTCGTGAGTTCAAGGTGATGATGGCCAGTGTGGTGATGTCACCCAGTTGGGTACAGATGTGGATTGGTGGATTCATGAGTATTTTCGGAGGCCAAATCAACGTCTACACGAAGGTCATTGACTGGGCGCGTAGAGAGGCAAAGCAACGACTGAGAGAAAAGGTCGCCGAAGCCGGGTTCGACAGTGTCGTCAATCTGAGAATCGAAACGACTGTGATGTCTAGAACCAACGGTGGAAAGGATCGTACATCCGGTGTTGAAATATTGGTATATGGAACGGCTATCAAATACTGAGGTGAGGCGTAATGAAGCATCTGCGTACCAATTTGTTCATCGCTTCTTGGACCCTCATTTTGCTTGCCGCAGGCATTTCTGCAGGTCTACCTGGTGCTGGAGGATTGGCCATTGCAGCACCTGCGGGCATTGCAGGTAGCCTCATGTTGGTCTGGGCTATTTCCATGAAGGAAGAACCCAGGGGGATGTCCGAAAAGGAGATTTCAAAATGGACACCTGAGGCAGACCCACTTCCACCTGGTGCAGGAGGCTCTGTGATGTTTAGAGTGGATACGACTCTGGATGACCCCATTCGAACCAGTGTCCTGTGCGGATCATGTGGGCATTTAGAATGGAATGACGGGAAAAAACCGCCCTCATACACTTGCGCCGGCTGTAGCCTAGAACTCTGGGAAGAAGAGGAATGAATGGTCTCTTTTCACGGAACGGTCAAGAGCAAGAGGTGGAGAGGCCTCCTATGGAGGCCTGTGCATGGAACTGTCCAACAATGAGAAACGGATGTTGAAAGCACTACGCTCCCGACCCACCGATACTTGGGGTTTGGATGAAGTCCTCGCTGCCTGTAACTGGGATGATCAAGCTCACGCTGCCGGGGCTGGATTGGCACTGGCTGAAAATGGACTCGTCAACATTGATACGACAACGACGACTATGTGGTCACTGGGTCCAGAAGGAGTCGCAGCCAATGAAAATGGACTTCTTGAACAAAGAATCTGGAATTGGCTGGATGCGCAATCAGAAGACGCTCGTGGGATGAAAGACCTCCAATCTAGTGGTGTGACTTCAAAGCAAGAAACTGGAATTGGAATAGGTTTACTCAAGGGTTTAGGATGTGCACTAGAAAACGGTGCATTTGTCCTACCCGAATCTACAGATGTTGCGATTGTCACATTGGTTGCCCGAAAGTCGTTCCTTGAGCAGTGTCAGAATGGTGCAAATGAAAACGACCTCGATGCGGACCTTCTCGCACATTTCCGAAAACGGAAGGGTTTGATTGAATCAACAGAAGGGACCACTCGTACTTGGGCCCTGACCGACTCGGGACTGAAATTACCTGAATCAGAACTTGATGAGCGATTGCAAGTGGTTCAAATCACCCCTGAACTGCTGCAAGGTGAGGAATGGCGTGATGCCGATTTCAAGTCCTATGACGTTGGATTGGATGCACCTGTCCCCGCAGGAGGGCGCCCCCACCCAATGATGGCATTGATTGAACGGATTCGCAGCATCTTCCTTGAGATGGGCTTTGATGAAATTGATGGTGACTATGTCCAAACTGCAGGATGGAATATGGATGCATTGTTCATCCCTCAAGATCACCCTGCCCGAGAGATGCAAGACACATTCTATCTAACCAACCCTGAAAAAATTCCAATCGGGAAAAATTACCTCGATGATTGGACCGCAATTCACGAGCATGGTGGCGACACAGGTAGTACCGGATGGGGTGGTTCATTTTCAGGAGATGAAAGTCAAAAAGGGCTACTGCGGACACATACCACAGTGAATACGGTACAATACCTCGCCAATGCTCCAGATGTCCCATGTCGTGTATTTGGCATCGGACGTGTGTTCCGTAAGGAAACAATCGATCGGACTCATCTACCCGAATTCCACCAAATCGAGGGGATTATCATGGAACCTGGGGCAAGTTTGCCAATGTTGGTGACAACGCTCAAAACATTCTACGAAAAAATGGGATATCCAGAAGTTAGGGTCCGGCCTGCTTACTTCCCTTACACGGAACCCTCGCTTGAGGTTGAAGTCAAGTGGCGAGGTCAATGGTTGGAATTGGGCGGAGCTGGCATCTTCCGTCCTGAAGTGACTGAACCATTGGGTTGCCAATGGCCCGTCTGTGCGTGGGGCATGGGCCTAGAACGATTGGCCATGTTGGTACTTGGATTGGATGACATACGACAGTTGTACATCTCCGATTTGGAGTGGCTTCGCAATCAACCATTGTTGTGACCATTCAATTCATCGAGATATTGTTGGCCGTAGTGTTGCCACTGTTCCATGGTCCACCCCGCAGGTAATCCTGTAGCAGGTAATGGAGGCCCTTGGACAATCACCTCGATTTGTGGTTGTTCAGCCACTGATTGCATAGGCTCGGGAGGGTAATGCTCTGGCGTTGGTGAGGCGAACACATCGAGAGGTGGGGCGGAGCTCCACTCAAGTTCCTCTGGAGGAGGACGCATGAACAGCAACCGAGCAGCTGAAATGAATACAATCAAAAGGCCGATTACAGCAATAATGACAGCGCTATTCATCTTTGATTCAGAAGCCTCAGAATCTTGAGATGTCGAACTTTCGGGCTTATCTTCAGTGGGTTCTAGATCTGTTACATTGGCTTGTTCTTCTACAGGCAGGGGTGTTTGATCACAATCATCAGGAATGCCATCATCGTCTTGATCGATGGTGTCATTGAAGCCAGAACATTGGTCTTCAGTGTCCGATACACCATCACCATCTGAGTCAATCAGTGAATCGCAACCATCTGCAATGCCGTCGCCATCCACATCGAGTGCATCATCAAAGCCATCGCAGAGGTCTTCATCGTCTGAAATTTCATCACCATCTGAATCAATCAACGAATCACAACCGTCAGGAATGCCATCACCATCTAGATCAATTGCATCATCATGTCCATCGCAAACATCTACCTCATCAGAGATACCATCACCATCTGAATCAATCAAAGAATCGCAACCATCTGCAATGCCGTCGTCATCCACATCGATTGTGTCATCAAATCCCGAGCAGGTGTCCAAATCATCGGATACGCCATCACCATCTGAATCTAGAATGGCGTCACAACCATCGGGGATACCGTCACTATCAACATCAATAGAATCATCAAAACCAGGGCAAATGTCCTGAGAATTCTCAACCCCATCACCATCTGAATCAACCAAATCATCACAACCGTCTGGAATTGAATCTGAATCAACATCGATAGCATCGTCAAATCCTCTGCAAATATCTGCATTATCCTTCACGCCATCTCCATCAGTATCATCAATGCAACCATCGCCATCTGAATCCCAAGGAATGGATTCCTCTTTGTTGCAGTTGTCTGTCCAAGATTCCACATAATCCCCAGGAGTGAGATCTTTACCCACAAAACCAGCGAACGAACTATTGTAACGATGAGCCTTGAACACCGTGTTCTGTTGACTGTTCACATTCTGTCCTTGAGGGATGGTTTCACCCTGATTCATCGGCCCATTTCCAATCACGGGATTGATGTATTCCCAAACGATTTCACCCTCTAAATTAACCTCATAAAATGTGCCACGTTGGCCCCATGTGACCAAAGTGTTTCCATTCTCTAATCGCTCAGAACCTGAGATGGAAGTTCCATACATATCTGTGCCTTGATCCCAAGACCAACTTGGAGCCGCAGGCCCCCATGCACTTCCAGGTTGGATTACATATTCTCCATTTACCAGAGGAGGAGATATTACATCAACCGAAGAATAACTAGTGCTACGTCCGACACCGTTGTTGAATAGCGACAAATCCCCTGCACCGGGACGACCCTCCTGAATCCAATGAATGTCATGTTGTCCAAACAACTGCTGGTCTTCTGGAGTTCCAGCCCGATAGGCTTCGGGGTTGCCCCAACGATACAGAAGGTCTCCGCCCTTGCCGGAATTACCACCCGAATGACTCGCAGCTTCCGCTGTAGTCGTACTGTGGTCAATAAGGTAGATTTCGTTCGTATTCTTGCATGATAAGGCAATTTGATCAAGGATTGGATTGTAATCGATACCATTGCAGTGCATCCAGTCACTCTTGTACTTGTTCGGACCGGCTGCATCTGCAAAATTAATGTCAAGCAACTCAGGATGATCTGCGACCACACCATAGTTGTCCTTGGTTGAATCAAAGTCCTGAATAAGATGATCCCAGATATGCCACTCCCACACGATATTGGCTTGGTCCGTCCCCACCGGTTCGACCTCGACTATGTGGTCGGGCCACAATTGGTTCTGACTCATCTTATCGGGGTCTCGGCCAGCCTGTTCAGCCTGTTCCACACTCTTGGATTCCCATGCAATCATCAAAAAATTGCCATTGGGCAATGGTTCGATATCATGGTGGCTTCGTCTCGAATCTCCAACGTAATACCATTCCCATTCCATCTGACTATTCCACGATAAACGCTCGATTTTCCCTGCGATTCCCCCACCACTGAATGAACCGCCCCCATCTGTACCAATGTTAGCGGTGCGTAGCAAATCACCATCATCCAACATGTAGGCTGAAAGTCCTGGTCTCAAACCACTAGAAGATGTCCAAGAGTGAATTTCTCGCCCGTGAGTATCAATGAGGTAGGTGCTTGCAGAAGACATTGGAGCGAAGAGTGTGTAATCCAGATCTACTCTGTCATCGCAGTAAATCAGGCCAACAGTCCAAGTCAAATTACGATTGGCATTGCAAATTGGTTCAACAATCTCAGAGGACTCATCTGCCAAGACCGAAGGGGAAGCAATGCACAACAGAGATGTCAGCATCAACAACGAAAGTGACACTGAAATCAATGGCCGGCCCATGTTTAGACGGGGACGGTCATCTTTTTCAATCGTTCTGAACGGGAAAGTTATGGTGGACGCTGGGGGCTGTGCAACCCCAGTATCTGATTCCCAACTCCTTGCCATAATCAGAGCAGCACATGCCTTGTTGGCTGCAGGTGACACCGAGGCAGCAACTGACCTCTTAGCTTCATTCTCAAGCCCGGGAGTTGATGCCCTTTGTTGAACGACTTTTCAACTCTTGAAAACAAAACCATGTTTTCAACTCTTGAAAACACACATGGTTCACCTCTAAATTGGCAACCATCAATGGTTCAACCATTGCAACACATGTGGGGGTGGAATGATGGGAATTGAGCGCTTTCCTTCCGCAAAGAAGGATCTCAGAAGGGCAATATTGCACAAAGACAGAGGTTTCGCGGTTCGTATTCGCTTGGTCTTAACAGAGACTGGTGAGGATTATCTCGCACCTGCATGCGGAAATGCTTGCATAGTTCACGTATTACCTTCTCTATCGACGTTACAATTACCACTCATCCATCGCGACGGTAGCAATGTGCTCATCACCCCACAGTTAGTAG
>JAQXFF010000326.1 GCA_029250425.1 Candidatus Thalassarchaeaceae archaeon
CTTGGCCATGGTGTGGCGCTATGTACCGCCTCTGAAGCGCGTTGCTTCACCAAAGGCATTGCAGTCAAGGTTAGAGATGGCATTGGCGAGGATTGATTGAACGTTCGATGGGATGTTTGATAGAGCATCTTGGGGTGGTCCCGTCCGACGATTCGTAGAATCGACGGGGTTGGTGCAATGTCAGGGGAGTGGATTGTAGAAACTCACGACCTTGTCAAGAAGTATGGAGAGCATATTGCATTGGATAGTGTCAATCTCAATATCCGTCCGGGTGCAACTGGATTGCTTGGCCCCAATGGAGCGGGAAAATCGACGTTGCTCAAAACCGTGCTCGGCCTTATTGCGTTGACCAGTGGGAGTGGAAAAGTCCTCGGTCACGATATTGCGACTGAAGGGGCAAAAATCCGCCAAAGAATCGGCTACATGCCCGAATATGATTGTTTAATTCCAGATATGGAGGCCATCCATCAGGTTCGATATGCAGGTGAATTATTGGGCATGAATTCAAATTCTGCAGTACAACGAGCTCACGAAGTTCTCGAATATGTCGGTTTGCGAGATCAGCGATATCGTGCAGTATCAACATTTAGCACAGGCATGGAACAGGCAACAAAATTGGCTTGCTCACTGATACACGACCCTGATTTGCTGATTTGTGATGAGCCGACCAATGGATTGGATGCCAGCGCTCGAGGCTTCATGCTCGACACGTTATTCCAAGTGGTCAAGCAAGGTGGTCGGTCAATCATCATGAGCAGTCACCTGATGGATGATGTAGAGCGTATTTGTGATCGAATGCTAATGATTCACAAGGGACAGGTCATTGCCCAAGGTCGGATTGAAGATTTGAAAGCCATTGATCGGGAAATCGAAATTTCAGTTTGGGGTGGCGCCAGTCGAATCGAAGAGAAATTGAAGGACATGGGTCAATCCGTTCGTCGAACTGGGCGGGTGATGCGAATCACCCGCAGCGATGAATCAACCTATGGTACCATCATTCAGGCAGCCGCTGAAACCAATGTACAAATTCGTAAGATGGAAGATTATGAACCCAGTCTAGAAGATTTGTTCATCGTTATCATGGATCGATTGGGTTACTCAGTGAAGTCAAGCAAGGATTTGCTTGATGGCCCTACACCTACAATGGATCAAGCCGCATTGCAAGGGAGGAAGGTTGCATGAGCGAGAATGACGATTTCAATATCGAAGATATCCTCGCCGATTCATCTTCTGAACTTCCCGCTCCTGCCCCCCCCACAACATTGCCAATTCCAGCATCTCCATCTGAAGCCGAATTCATGGGCGAATCGGGTGCAGTAACCGGAAAGGCGCGCATGGAGGCAGCCTATGGCACAGGGGATGGTGAAGGTCAGGGTATGGCAATGGTCGCTCAGTCAGCTACTGTTCAAGCCGGGACCATCTTCCATCAAATCTATCGGCCATGGAGGGGGAATCTGAATCCACGTTGGGCACGAAATTGGTCGATATTCCGCCACCATGTGTATGGGCTGTTTAGCAAAGGACACCGGCCATGGCCAATGACAACCAAATTGTTCGTTGTCATTGTCCTCTTCGGTTCATTGCTACCGATTATCACAATGGCCATGAGTGTACTGACAGGTCTTTCAGGTTTGATGGATTTTTACGGTGTATCTAGGGCCAACCTTTGGGGCCATGTTCTCGGTGTATTCCACAATACATGTTGCTGGCCTTTACTAACAGCCCTCGTCGTTGGTGGCTTGATTTCAGAGGATCGGCAACATGGGACCTCTGCGATATATTTCTCAAGACCAATTACTCGAACAGATTACACCTTGATGAAGTATCTTTCAGCAGCCGTAATCCTCTCGATGATCATCGTCTTCTCATATTGTGCATATTACGCAGCAGCCATTATCCTCAACAACGAAGGTTGGGCCTACTTGCTCGATACATTCCCATTCTTCCTAGGTGGATTGGTTGCTGCCGTCATGTTGGTTGTAACCTTCACTAGCATAGGCCTAGCACTTTCCAGTCTTAGTTCAGGACGTTTCTTCCCTGCAGTAGCCTTCTTAGGTATTATTTTCGGCTCTCGAATTTTGGCTTTCCTCATCAAACTCTTGTTTGATCGTGATACTCTGTATTTACTCAGCCCTTACGACAATTTGGCTCATGTTGGACAATGGATGATGGGCCTCAACACGACATATGATTTCCCAGCAGCCTGGTCATTTGTTGCGTTGCTGTTGATGAATGGTGTATCGCTTTACATGCTCATTAGTCGAGTGAATTCATTGGAGGTGACTCGAGAATGATGCCAGATTTCGACCAAGTCGGTGAAGGTCAGACACAGAAGGAGTGGCAGAAAGTACCCGAAGCTCCGGCCATAATGGTTGATCATGTATCCAAGTGGTATGGGCAAGTCATTGGACTCAATGATGTGAGTTTGGCCATCAGTGGTGGAGTCACAGGTGTACTTGGAATGAATGGTGCTGGTAAGTCGACCCTACTGAAAATAATCGTTGGCCGCTTGCGGCCTAGCCAAGGACAAATTCGGCTTTTTGGAACAGACCCATTCAAGAATCCGGCTCCGTATCACCGATTGGGATATGTTAGCGAATCTGAGAAATTGTATGATTGGATGACAGGGCTTGATTTCGTCACCACGTTGGCCCGCTTACACGGTATGACTCGTAATGAAGCTAGAGAACGGGCAGAGCACGTACTCGACTTTGTCGGCCTAGCAGATGTAGGGAACAAAGAGATTGGAAAGTACAGCAAAGGCATGCGTCAGCGGGTGAAAATCGCTCATGCGTTGGTGAATGACCCCGATTTGATTGTTCTTGATGAACCTCTTCAAGGATGTGACCCATTGGCGCGAACGACGATTATGAATGTCATTCGTGAACTGGGCGCGATGGGTAAAACCATTCTAGTCACCAGTCATATTCTATCTGAGATTGAGCGAATCACAGAACAGATTGTGATTCTTCACAATGGCCGCCTTCTGGCATTGGGTAATCTACATTCTATTCGTGAATTACTAGATCACATCCCTCATCGAATCCTCTTGAGAACTCCAGATCCACGAAATCTTGGACGATCTGTGCTCCCACATCCATCTGTTTATGGAGTGCGCTTTCCCAATCCAGAGGAATTGATTATCGAAACCAATAGCCTGTCAGATGTCCACCAAGATTTGCCCAAACTAATTGTTGAATCTGGAGTTAAAGTCACGGCGATTGAAAATCCAGATGATAATTTACAATCACTCTTGGGATACTTGATTGGAGGTCGTTCTTGATGCAACCTACCACTCCACCGCCTGGGCCACCTAAGCGAGACCTTGCAGAAACAGTTTGGACAAAGTTAGATCGCAAAGCAACAGCAATCGCTGAATTTACCATGCGACAATATCGCAAGAAACGCTCAACTTGGACTGTTGGAGCCGTCGGCGTTATTCTCGTTGTGATTGTTCTCTTATTCTATATTGATGCGATGAGTGAAGGATTTGAATCTGTGGATGATGATGGGGACGGCCTCATAGATGAGGACCCTTCGACTTGGACTGATTGGGAGAACTCGCAATATGCTGGTCGTTCGATTAGTGGCCCTATGTCAGATGACGATGGTGATTGTTTAAATTTAGAATCATGGATGCGTGATTCTAATAATGACGGGGTCGATTGCAATGTGGTTTACACTTATGACAATGATGGAATGTTAACCGCAGTTGATCCAGACATGAATGTCGATGAAGATCCGAATGATAGCGAATTCCTAGAAGAAGCAATGCACCGTTCGTTCCTTCTTGGGTTTGGGAAGTTTGGTTTCCTTTTCATCTTGGGAATCTTTGTCCCACTCTTCCTTGCAACAGGACTGATTCGGGATGAAATGGATTCAGGTACCCTTCATTATTTGGTTGGTAAACCAATCGCAAGAGCCGAGATTTTGATGTATCGTTTACTTGGATTCATTGGTTTGGCATGGCCCTATTTTGTTGCTTTATTCGTCCTATCTGCACTTGTGACAGGTATCTTTGGTCCCGGCGATTCAATTTACAGGTTCTCGGATTTGGGAATATGGTTTGGGATCTTAATCGCTACTTTCCTCACGGTTCTAGCCTATGCTGCGGTATTCATCACTTTCGGGATTGTCGCTGGTCGATACGGAGTTCTTGTTGCCCTATTGTTTGCAGTATGGGAATTCTTCATGATGTTCTTGGCAATGATTGGGACGACCAGAGATATGGGTATAGCTTCCATGTCAATTTCATTTTGGGGCTCTGAAATTATCAATTCGACCGCTTGGATCATTTGGGGTGATTATGCGATGATGTCAGGTCAATCGCTTGCAGTAGATATTGCTCTGTGGACTGTTTGGTACAGCCCATTTCCAACAAATTCACCGCTCATTAACATGGTAGTTTCAATCGTGGTTCTGCTCATGATTACTGGGTTGTTTGTGTTGATTGGTCAATCTTCGTTCAAGAAACGAGAACTAAATTGAGGCATTGCCATGGAAAAAAATCCCCCCGCTACATTTGGAGGGGACCTTTCATCACTATGGCGCTTGGATACTTTACCTCCTCTGCGTAGATTGTCGTGGTGGTGGTGGTGGTGGCTTGTCGTTTTGCCGGATGCAAAAAATCCCAAACGCAGTCGTCAATTGATGGTTTTGTGGTCAACCAAGGATGCACCCCATGTGCGAGTGAACGAGCATGATTGGAAACCTGAAGGCCGTTTCCACATTGATGATGATGGCCGCCACACATTGCCAGGGATGGTTTGTGCTTGGTGGTATGATGGCGAAGATATGCATGAACCCTATCTCATGCGTGAAGCTCGAATTGCTGCAATGGATGGCCAACACCCCGATTGGCCAGGTTCCGGGGAATTCTCCGGCTCGGGTGCAGTGATTCCTGTGACTGATGATGACTTGTCAATGGGTATGGCCGATGATGGGAGTCACTTTTGGTTGCGCTGTAAAGGTGACGAAAATGCAGTCGAAAATGGCGCACCTCAAGCATTCGATCTGAAAATTACACCTTGGACCAAAGCTGCCTCTTCTGCAGCCTATACAAACAATGTTTTTGGCAATGATATGGGGTATGATATCATCCGCTTACATGCTTGTAAATGTGAGGGCATGGTCGACGATAGTCACGTGCAAGGAAGT
>JAQXFF010000330.1 GCA_029250425.1 Candidatus Thalassarchaeaceae archaeon
ACCACCACAATCTGTAGAATCGAATGTGACTGTCAATTGCCAAAAGCCGCGGCCATGCCCCCACCAAATTTCTCGGGATATATCATCTAGAGCAATTCGTAATTCTTCTTCACTAGAATAATTGGTCAAATTAACGGCTTCGGTATCGAAATCGATACCCATTTCACCGGTCCAATCTGAAGCGACAAAACTAGTTTCATTACTCCCATCTGATAAATTTCCTCGATCTTCCATCGAAAATGTCGTTGTCCAATGCGGATCACCAGGGACGCCTCCACATTGGTTGTCCTCTAAGTCGACACTGAATGAGCCAAAAAGCACGCCCCCTTGAGTTGTTGGAACATCGACCGAAACTGGTGCAGTTACACCTGTTCCAAGGGTAAATGGTTGCTCACTTGTAATGACAGTCTCATTCCAAGCCAGCAAACTCCAATTCTCCTCGGTTTCTTCGGATTCCCAATTGAGCAATACAAACGGACCAGTAAACAAAGCCACTGAAAGAATGAGGCCAGCCATTGCAGTTCCAATCGCCAAGCGGCGGCGTGAGGACTTGTCAACGGGTTCAACACCCCAAGGCATTCCTGCTAATTTGATTTGAACCTTGGAAATCTCTTCTCGAATATCGAGTGTGTCCTCACCATATTCATCTCCAAGTTTGAGCTTGTGGAATTGACTGAGGCCAATGAGTGGCCCCAAACAGGCCAAGAGGAAGATGAGCCAGTATGCACCACCGGTCGCATAGATGAGGAATACACCCAATCCAAACCAAATGAAAGTCGCCGCGACCGCTTGCGTGGTCTGATACAGCGCCATGTGAGTGGGCCCCAATCGTGGATCACTAACCTCTGCCCAAGTAGTGATGAATGTGAAAATGAGCCAATCTGTAATCATCAATGTCGGCATCCAAAGTACGAGGAGCGCAATTTCGGGTGCACCAATAAGCATCATCGCACTGAGGCCAGCATAGCAGGCCACTGAACCCATGGCCGACCAACGCAGAACCTTGGCACGACCATAATGATCGGACAACCAAGGGCCAAACAAACCAAGGTAAGTGGCGAAGATGAAGATGTTCGCCCAGAGAATGGCTTCATTTGCATCGAAGCCAAGGACATCACGCATGTAAAACATGAACATGCCTTCAAAACCGTCACCTAGTGGGATGAGGAAACAGAGGAGTAACACAATCCACGCAGTTCGAGTTCGCATTGCTGCCAATATCCGATCCATTGTCGAACTGGATTCGGGGAAATCCAAATCCACATTCTCGATGGCCGCCTGCATGGTTTCCGCTGTTTTACGCTTCTTCTGGGCCATGGGGCCACGAATGGCGTAACCTTCCTTCATGATCAGGGTGATTACCACCGAAAATATGGCGGTAATCATCGCTGTAATCAAACCAATCATCTGTATGGTGCCCCAATCGGTGGAAGCGCCATCGGCAAAGGGACTGGATTTCGAGGTTAACCATCCCATTGTGAGCAAAAGGATGTGCCCACCGCCACGATAAGCCAGGTTGATACCAGAATTGAAGCGCCCCAACTTGGGAATGCTTTCAGCCATCATTCCAGCAACAGCTTGTTCCGCAAACAGGCGGGGAATCAAAGCGATGAAAACGACACCAACAAAGACCCAAGTGGCTGTTTGTATGTCGATGAAAAGGAGAGGGATGAGCAAAACGATGTGTAAAATCGTGCCTAAAATAATCCAACTTCGGCGACGGCCAAAGGGTAGTTGGACAAAGCGTTCAACAGGTTGAGCCCAGATGAGACGGAGGAAGAAAGGGATTTTCAACAGCATGATTGCAATGGCAATATCCTTGATTGGAAGTTGGAACTCGTTGTTGGCAACCGTACCGATCCAAAGTCCAACAAAAGCGTAGGGAAGCATCAATCCAAGATAGAAAATCACAACCCAAATATCTCTGAACAAATCCCTATCCCCGAGATTAATCCAGCCAGTCTTGAGACTGCCTGAAGGGACAATTTCCGCATCGAGGACGTCGGACATCGCGCGGCCTACGGCCGCGATTCAGTCATGAGTGTGACGGATGCCTATGTTGTGACAAATGTCTGGTCATCTGTCCAAGTTTGCCCATTTCCATTCTCACCCATCACCCGCCAGTGATAGGTTTGGCCACTCACCAATCCACTCACAGAATGTTGCCAATTGCCTACGTTTGAAGCCCCCTGACTGGCACAACTTGTCCAACTCAATGTGCTATTGCCGCCATCGAATAGACCCCAACAAACAGTCAAGTTGGTATTCGTACCATTGTCATAAACTGACCATTCAAGATCAACCGTATTGGTGGTGATATTTGTCACATTTGTATCTCGTAAAATTGCATCGTATTCGAAAACCCAACCCCGAAGTGGGTCGGTATTCCATACGGGTAAATGATCCACAGCGTCCCAACTCGATTGAATCAGTGGGAAGCCCCAAGCCGAGAGATATGGCATCAAATTGTGGCCGGTGTTCAATGAAATTTGAATTGCCCATTGGTTGAATTCGGCAGAATCTCCTGAAGGTTGACTGCTGTAATTGTAGTAGTATTCTTGGAAGGCTGCGGTAAATGGAGCCCAACCAAATTCTTCCTGGATCTGGATATGTGTTTCAAGTGCGGTCCAAACCGACCAAGATGAGATTTGGGCACCATTGTTGAAGTATGTCTCCGTTCGACTTTGTCTGTTGCTCTGTGACATCGCGCCGTGACCAGTAAGTCCGACAAGTTCCTCCATCAAGTACATCGAGTATAGGTTGCAAGTGGTCTCAGTATTGCCGGGTAATGTGGACGACATCCATTGATGATTGTGACCCAATTCATGGAACATGCCCCAATCTCCATTTTCATACATGTATGTGCCATTGACAACACCGGCGACACTCGCTGTATGGGCCATGAATGGATAACCGCTATGCATCCATCCGGCACTAATCTGGACATCGAATACGGCTCGTTCAATGCGAGGCCATGGTGTGAATCCAGAGAGGTTGTGTTCCATCTGTAAGGCTGCATCCCAGAAATCCATTGCATAATCTGGATCGTCAAGATTTCGAATGTAGCTGGAGGGGACGGTCAATATGAAAAATCCTGAAGATAGTTCGGCAGAAGGTCCCGGAGCATGGCGGAGAGAATTTTGCCAATCACTGAGATTTGTGACGCCATGCTGATACCATGGCATCTCGACTGCATTCTCGATGGTGACATTGAATTCGCCAAGAGTTGACCCCGCTGCAATAGCGACATATATCGCCCCCACAAACGCGTTACCCAC
>JAQXFF010000334.1 GCA_029250425.1 Candidatus Thalassarchaeaceae archaeon
CACAATGTATCCATTCGTCAGTATCAGTGAAGACAATGAAACTATGGTCAGTTTCTATGGCATTCCTTTCAACAATACGGCTGAAGGACAATATGTAGCCGGACAAGAATGGTATCTCTATTCTGGTGCGGTTCGAGAGCCCCACGAGAATGATACATTTGATTTTGAAATTGCAGCAATGAATCCGGATGGCACACCGTTGGCACTTCATACTGTCACTCAATATGAGGAAGAGAATGGAGATGTACACGCTCTGCATGACTTCTTTGAGAGTGTTTTCAGTCCAGATGGGACATGGGTAGGCATTGCATTCCAACAGAACCTTGGAGAACATCCGTTTGAGGGGAATGAAGAGCAGCGTTACATCAAGTTTGTTCGTGGCGACCTCGATGTTTGAGGTGTTCGAATGACAATTATTGATCCAGATATCCGAAAGGCTGAGACTCTCCCTTCGCGATATTACACCGATTCAGAGACCTTCTCGTCCGTCGTATCATCATTTGGTCAGAACTGGCATTTCGCTGGTCATCGCTGTCAACTTTCTGCTGCACAACCGATCGACAATTCACTACGAGAGCCAATGTTGTTGACTCATGTCGATGGCGAAATTCATTGCCTCTCAAACGTCTGTACACATAGAGGAATGCTGGTTTGTACAGAGGGTTCTGACACCAAGAGGCTACAGTGTCCTTATCATGGGCGAGTCTTCGGTATGGATGGGCAATTTCGAAGTATGCCTGAATTCGAAGAAGTCGAGAATTTTCCAACACAGAATGACCACCTTCCATCCTTTCCTTTGTCTGAATGGAAGGGCTTGCTCTTCAACACCATATCTGCCACTGATTTCGAGTCGTTTATTACAGCGGTAGATTCGAGAGTGGGGTGGCTCGACATTGAAGATTTCACTCATGATCCGACCCGACACCGAGAATATTCAATCGATTCAAATTGGGCCCTATATGTTGATAATTACCTTGAAGGATTTCACATTCCTTTCGTCCACGGTGATTTACACGATGTACTAGATTACGATGCTTACAGTACAGAACTGTTTGACGGTGGTGTGTTACAGATTGGTATCGCGAATGAAGGGGAACCTACCTTTGCCCTTCCAGAAGGGCATCCAGATTTCGGACAAAATATTGCAGCTTACTATTTCTGGTTGTATCCCGGTTTGATGTTGAATTTCTATCCGTGGGGACTTTCAGTGAATCTTGTCATCCCCGAGGATACCGACAAGACCCGTATTGTCTATCACGGATTCGTGGGTGATTCTGCAATGCTTGGCAAGGGTGCTGGTGGTGATCTGGACAAGGTTGAGGCGGAGGACCAATTCATTGTCGAGGGATGTCAGAAAGGCGTTTCTTCCGTCGCCTATGAACGTGGCCGATATTCCTCGAACAAAGAGACAGGCGTGCATCATTTCCACCGCATTCTAACACAGTAACACCCTGCGGTCAACTCTATGTCCTTCGGCATCTTCCGCAATACATGGTCGCGGTTGTCAATCTCAGTGATGAGGACCGCAACGAACTGATCGCTTGTTGCAAGGGTGTTGCAGACATGATTGAGTGGTTGGATTCTCTCGATTCTAGACCCGGTCTTACCGAATTAGGCAATCATTTGGAATCAATGCCAGTGAATCTTGAGGCACTCAAGGAACACATTGGCTATACTGAAGACAATGGCTACCAACGTAACATCATCAAGAAAACCGAGCATTACGAGATGGTTGCGATCACTTGGCGTGCAGGTCAAGATACACCCATTCACGATCATGTTGGCTCAGATTGTGCATTCTTGATTGTGGAAGGCACATCTACTGAGACGATTTACGAATTGAATGACGAACAATTGGCTGTGGCTACAAATGTTCGCCATTATGCACCTGGTGAAGTGTGCGCTGCTAATGAACCAGACATCCACCGCATCTCAAACGATACGGATGGTAATCTCATCAATTTCCACGTATACACGCCACCGCTGTCGGGCTTCGGCATCTACGAAGCAGCCTGAATCATTCCTTCTCAGGATCTTCTGATTCAGTGATTTTCTCGGCAGCCGCGAGGAATTTTTTCTTCAAGGCATCCGAAGAAGATTCAACAGGCTCATCCACGCTTTCTTCTGCAAGAGGAACAGCCATCGGTTGAGCCGCTGGTCCAGCGCCAAAGACGGCACCTTGAGTGGTCCCCGGTACTGACGCTCCTTCTCCAGTGACTGGAACTGGGCTTGCACCACCCAATTCCATCGTTGTAAACGTTGAGTCACCTGGCTTCATCGTAAATCCAGAAATCACAGCTCCGATGAGGAAGATGAGTGAACAGATTGCACAGCACAACCCCCCACATAGTTCAAACAAACCACGGATTTCTAATCCGGCTTGTGTATCTCTGTCAAACAAGACCATTTCTTGATTGCTTGAAATCGTATATTGTTCACCGATTTCACAGCGATCGTTTTCACCCGTTTGAACCCAAACTTCTCCTTCTTCGCCTTTTTCGTTCCGGCTGGTTTCCCAATACCCATTCATTTCAGCATTGTCAAGGGTATCGCAAACGATTCCTACAATCATCCATCCATCATTGATATCGACATGTGATTTATCGAGGCCAGCCATTTCTCTGTTATCATCGAGTCCACAGTAGATGTTTCCGGAGGTCGAATTCATGTCGTTACCCTGGGAATCCGTAAACGTGATGTTCAATCCATTACAAGCATCGACGATGTCGTCCCCGTTGTTATCGAGAGAGTATTCTGCTTGAATCATCAAGTACCAACCTGCAGACCCAGCCTCATCTTCATCGATGTATTTTAGGATAATTTCTGTGCTGGGTTCACTCATGAAATTCTCAATTTTTTCAGCTTCCTCCCAAGACTCAAACGAAGAAGCGGCAATGAATCCTCCAATGATCAACATCACAATTCCAACAGGGATTCCAATTTTTCCAGAAATGTGCATCACTACGCCCCCACCATCTCAAGTTTATAATCTTCAAAGACTTCAGTGAAGATTTGAATGTCTGATTCAAATGTTTCAGGCAATAGCGGTCCGAAAGAAAAGCGGAAGAAGCGAGAATATGGAGTCACATAGTTGGGGTCTTTTGAATGTGGTCGAGCCATATCACATTCTGAAGCGCATAGGATTGCAGCACCACGCTTGAACAGGCGTTTGTTGAGTTCATCACTAGTCATCCCTTCAGGAAGTTCAAGCCAGTGGTAAAATCCACCATTGCCAGTGTAGACTCCAAGTCCCATGTCCTCGAATGCTTTCCCGTATCGTTCACGCTGCCAGCTGTAGTGCAGTTCCACAGCCTTGCGAGCTTGCTTGACGCGCTCAGGCTCAAGGAGTTTGACAGCGTAGAGTTGAGATGGATGGCTCACACCGCCCAAACCGAAGCTGGAGTAGTTCGCCATTGTTTCGACATTCTTCTTGCTTGCAATGATCCAACCAACTCGAATACCTGGTGATTGCAACCCCTTTGTGCAAGCACCTGCGATGAACACATTGCTGTTGTCTAGATCTTGTACATACTGAATACCACTCACAGAAGGTGAATGGAACATTTCGTATGCTTCATCCAGTAGAATACCGTTCAATGGTTGTTCAGCCATTTCGATTAACTCTCTGAGTTCTTCCCCTGAACGTGTTTGGCCAGATGGGTTTTGAGGGTTGGATATGACGGGCATGAGGCGTGTATTTTCATCAAGCCCCTTGCGGTCGAAGTAAGCATCATTGCTTGGATGGAAGTTGTTCTCCTTGGTGTAAGGGACAACCTCGTAGTGAGTATTGGTTTGCTCCATAATGTCCAGATAAGCAGGCCATTCGATATTTCCAAGTCTAGCCTCAACATGTTCCTTGAGGAACGCCAAGACAGTGTAGATACCTGGCCTGCCTCCCGGGAAGACCATGACATTCTCTGGTGTAATCGTGGAACCGTATTGAGAGTTGTAGTACTCAACAATGGCCTCACGTAACGCTGGATGCCCCCATGCTTTGGGATAGAAGCGATCCTCCCAAGTAACATCGATACTCGAGGGTAGTGAAGGTCCTCCGAATTTCTCAAGTGGTGTTGTCAAAGGGAATCCTTGCGACCAAGGGTGAGTGCCTTCGGTACCCATGAAACTCCCGAATGAGTCATTGAATGCGTACAGTGTCTCGTAGATGCCCATCGGCGGACAGTTATCAGACAGAAAAGACTCCACTTGGTCTGCCATGACGTTCTCACAATCATTCCATTCTTGAGGTTCTCGCTTCGTCATTCTAGCAATCCTCTTGACCTGAAACTGCTTTGAAGATGAGCACCCACGGGTGTATATGCGCGAACACCCATCAGACCGTGTTGACCTCCGCAGTGACACAGTCACTCAACCTACTGCCGCAATGCGCGCAGTCATGGAATCTGCCGTGGTCGGTGATGATGTATTGGGGGATGATCCAACCGTACAGGCATTAGAATCTCGCCTCGCAGAAATGCTTGGAAAAGATGCTGCATTGTTTGTTCCAAGTGGTACCATGTCCAATGCCGTGGCCATCCGTGCTCACACATCACCTGGTGACGAGATCATTACTGAAACAACATCACATGTATACCAGTATGAGGGCGG
>JAQXFF010000337.1 GCA_029250425.1 Candidatus Thalassarchaeaceae archaeon
ACGTGGAGATTGGGTGTGCGTGATTACACTAGAGACACGAACCGGAAGTGCCCCAGGACCTACTGGTGCACTAAACAACAATGAGGATGGAGAGGAAATCACAGTCTCATGGAGAGTTGTTGGTGTTGAGGTCTCAGTAACACCTGACATCAATGTTGATGCGTGATTCAAGTCTTGGCAACGATCTTAATGACATCATTGTCATTCAATTCATGATCTGCACCAATCACTCGACCGGTGCGTCCATCGACTGCTCGGATGAAACCATCTCCAAGATCGGAATGAACTGCATAGGCCAAACCCTTGGCTGTCGTTCCTCGCTGCACTAGAAGAGCATCAGGTAGAACTCGTCCCTCTCCATCGGTCCAATGTCCTTCATCTTGAACAGGATAGGCTACAATACGGTCTAGGCGCTCACGAACGATGCGGGAAACCAATTCCACCAATCCTGTGCCCCCAAGGCGTACTAGACGTTCACCTAGTGCCTCTAGGCCCTTCTGTTGAGCATCATTGAGATCTGTTTCACCAGTTTCTGTCAACGTGAAGTTCTGGGCTCCGGGAGGATAATCAATGAAACCCGCTTTGGCTGCTCTACGCAATGCCAATTCACTATCGGCACTGGTTGGCAATAAAATACCACCTTCAGATTCAACTTTTTCTGACAATGCATCCCATGCCCCCGGTTCTGCTACGTCTGCCTTATTGGCAGCCACGCAAAGGGGGAATACGGCTCTACGAAGATGGTGGGCCAAGGATTTGCGAACTGCATCATCCCAATCCCACGGAACACCGAGATCTGAATTTTCATCCTTGAATGCAGAAATCGCATTCATTACCATGGATTCAGTACCACCAATCCCTGTCAACTGAGATGTAATGAAATCAATCAATCCACGTTCTCCTTCGGCTTGAACTCGTCGTACACCACGAACCCAACCGGTATCGAGGATTCCATGAATCCACATCGCCAATTCTTCAACGAGGAAGGCGTGTTCATCAATTGGATTACACGAACCTGGGCCCAGTGGATTGCCTTCTATGTCCGTTCCACCTGATGCATCGACCACCTGAATGAGGGCATCACATTGTGCGAGATCATTGAGGAATTGATTGCCACGACCTTTGCCATCGTGTGCGCCAGGAACCAGTCCTGCGACATCTACCAGTGTGACTGGAACAGTTCGACAGTGTCCCAAGCAGGTTCCTGTTCGTGGCTCACACAAGCTTCCAGCGCGTGTATCATCGGGTAAGGTGGGGTCCAAGCGTCCATCAGCCTCACGCTTCTCGCGAAGTGTTTGGCAAGGACAACTGGCTTCTGCAGGTAGAAATGTAACACCTACATTTGGATCAATGGTTGTAAATGGATAATTTGCAATTTCAACCGCGCTTTCAGTCAAGGCTGCAAAGGTGGTAGATTTACCCACATTGGGCTTGCCGACCAACCCAATACGCATGGTCACTCTTCCTCATCACAGGTATCGCAGATGACATCAATTTCTGTATCGACACCTGCGCCTGCTGCAAGGAGTTGACGAATTGTCGTCGAACCGGGGGTCAGTGCGATTCTGTTTGCGGACGGTGAAGCTGGTTCACCTGTACCGAGGGGTACGCCACTGAAAGAACCGCGAATCATGTTGAGCATCATGAGAATTGCAGCAATGACAACTGCATAGAATGCAATCGAAGCAAGTGTGTCCATGGTCCCTACAGCACTCATATCGATCAAATCTGCATCGATTCCATCATTGGCAACAGCTGCAGCATCATAGGCTGAGGATACCATGCTCGCACCCATGCTAAACAAGAATGCAAGTACTGCACCTCCCGATACCATCCAAATGGTCATGCGGTTGGTTTCAGCAGAATGCAATTCCCGACCTGCGGCTTGAGGGAAGCAAGAGATTACGCCACCCCATGCAATCATACCCATTCCACCCCAAAGGAATAGAATGTCCATCGAAGCGGCAAGATACTGAATCTCCCCTGCTGAATGTGCATCTGCACTGACGAATAGGTGGCCGATTGCGCTGCCAACCAACATGAACATACCAAGTAGAACTGATGTGGATGCGGCGCTGGAAGATGCCTTGCTCCAATTTGAGCGGGCTGTCTGGAATACGTTGCCAGATGCTGCAAGAATTGGAATCATGCTAGCGGCATAGAATATTGTTAGCATAGCAGCCTCATTGAGTGAGACATCTGAGGTTCCATCTACACCAATCGGGCTGAGTGTCATGAAAGTCATTAGAATGGTGACACCAGCCAATGAGCGGCTCCATAGAGGGGCTCCAGATTCAAAGGGGACAACATACAATGCCACTGCAAGTGCACTGGCAAGCATAGGCAGTACCACGAGACTCTCACTGAGTGTTTCGTTGATACCCACAATATAGCATGCTACACACATGATCAATGGTATGCTCAAACCGCCAACGATGAGCCATTGACTTGGCATAATCATGTGATTGGTTCTGCGCCCAATTGTAAGTAGATGATTGGCCAGAATCGCAACCGTCACCAAGACTGAAATTGCTGATGCGGCGGTTGACAAATAATCGCCCCAATTCCCGCTAAAGTGTTCACCAAGGAATCCAAGAAGGAGGCCCATTGAGAATGCATACGACACTAGAATTGCGTTAGTATCACTGGCCAAACCGGACCCCGATAAACGACCATTGATGTGCAGTCCAGCACCAATGAGTAGCATGAAAATACCACCGGTTGCAGCACCCGATGCAGCTGCCTGAACAGTTGCAACAGATGGTTCGTAACCAATACTGGAAAGACTTGCAATTGCATCAGGCTCATGAGCCATCCACAAACCGATGAAGGTGAAGGTAGCACCGATGGTGGTCCACAACATACCGTGCATCATCCATGCAACTGTTCCTGAACCTTCTCGGCCTTCAAAGAGATCT
>JAQXFF010000343.1 GCA_029250425.1 Candidatus Thalassarchaeaceae archaeon
ATGCCATTGTATGTCAATTCCATTTCCCAACGATGGTCTTGCCTTGCTTCGATAAATACATCAGCAGTGTAGTTGACTCCAGTATCACCGATTGATTGCATTTCAAAGCGAAGGGTAAGTGCGACAGCCGCCGCCATATCTTGAGGTAATGTAAGCGAGACCGGAACACTGCGAAGCTCACCTGCATCAAGTGCATATTGGGGCGAGGGGATTTGTATTTGGAGGCCTGGGTCAGTTGTGAAATTAGCATTTGGAACAACCGACCATACGATGTCGTATGCATCAGGTCCGTTCCCAGGATTTGATAATCGCAGCATCAAAGTTTCCGGGACGCCTACGTCCATGCGGTAAGGCTGATTCACAGGTGATGTCACCTCCAGTGTCGCTCTGTGTATTTGCAATACCTGCAAGGAAAGTGATAGAGTACATCCACTGTAATTCGCTTCTTCTGCTGTCCATGTGTGCAACATAGGTGGCGCCGCATACGGCATATCCAGAATCAGTGACCCAGTTACTCGTGCGCCTGTGTTTCCTGAAACCCTTAGTGTGGTTCCGTCAATAGATAGTGCACCACTCGTACTCCAAAACCATCCGGGCATCACCATTCCTGCCGTAGCCATGTCCCATTCCATTTCATTGACACCTGATGGCAGTTGGACTTCGACATCCCATGTGCGATTGTCAGCGGGCACCGATCGAATGTGCGGTGGTAAAATTTGGACTTGATTTGCCGTGAAAGTCAGGTCAATTGTCCGACATTCTTCATCATCTCCAGCGCCGATACACATGGAGAGTTGAGTTGAAACATTTTCTCCCATTGATGCGGTTGCGGGCACATTATGTCGTGCGGTTAATTCCCGAATTTCGTTTGGTTCCAATTCCAAGGGGTTGACTTCTTGTCCGGAGGAGTCGTGTAGAGTGATAAAAGGGTCCCAAGGTGTTTGTTGCCACTGCAGTGAAACTGTTTCAGGAGCGTTACCAAGATTCTCCACAAGAATCCATGCTGCTGCAGATTCACCCGGTATCCCCATTCCATTTGAATTTGCAGTTCCATCGGCACCGCGAAGTGAAAGGCCACGGGTTCTCTCAGCCTCTATTGCCAGAATTGCGGTTTGTGATATGCTCTGATTTGAGTCAAGAACCATCGTGATTTCAACAAATCCTGAATCCGTCCCCAGTGCTTCCGAGGGTGCCGTAATTTGCAGGGTGGGGCTCCAAGTGGCGCCAACATCGATTTCTACACCAGATGATGAGGTTGGATCAAGGTCGACAATTGTCCAATTCACTGGCAACCCCGTGTCATCAATCAACATCGACCAAGTGCCAGGTACCCGGCCGGTTGATGTGATGAGTGGCTGGACATTTGTCTGTCCACCAGGGGGGACACGAACAGGATCAGGAGGGACGCCAATACTGACATTGTAAGGTGCAATTATTGTGAGAATCGTCGTCGTGATGTCATTATCGGTTCGCGTTTGAGATACATTGCCATGTTCGTCCAAATTCAATTCAAAGGTGTGTTCACCGAGCCCACCTGACCACTCAAACGAAAATGATGCTGAATTACCGTTCCCAGTGGGTGGTCGGGGGTCCAAGGCTCCTTCTCTATGTGTGTGTTCCAACTCCCCATCAACATACATTCTTGCAAATGTATCGGTACTGGTTGAATCAGTACCCGCATTTTCAAAGAAAGCAGATACTGTAACCAATTCACCAGGATCTGGTGTGCTGGGGTTGAATGTAATTGCCAATCCATCTTCAAATGGCCGTATGTCCGCACCGGCTTGGGAAATTAGCATATCTCCCACAAGTAAATCGATGGCTCCATCGTTGTCGAAATCAGCAAGAACATGACCTGCCCAAGTGCGATGTGGTAATTCCATACCTGACACCCATTCAGCATTGATTGATGAACGAGAACCTGTTTCTCCATCATGGGCATAGATTGTCCGCCCGAATGTGACAAGTATTTCATCGAAACCAGTCCCGTCGATATCCATTGGAGTCGGTGCTGAAACAGCGATTTCATCATTTGGATTTCCGGACGTACCCTCTACAATTTGATTCCAATCAAGCCAAGTGTTCTGGTTTTGCTCATTGTAGTCGTGACAGCCTACCATGCCATGCCACGAGAACCCATCCCTGTACCATGTATTCCAGCAGATTCGGTCGGTAATTCCATTCTCGTCGGAGTCAATCAGGGCAGGGGGTGCATCAGCATAACCATTTGAAGCAGAGAATGAGAATATGGTCGATGCATCTGTTACATCAAGGCCAAGGAATGTGGCTCCATCGCCGGTGCCTGCACCATCAACATCCGTTGGAATGGTTACAACCATTTCAGGGGCGGGGTCTGAGTCCAATTGGGTAATGATGGGACCCGGCAATCGAACATGGGGTGCAGCAGTATCGCCATCGAGGTTGTTTAGAGTTTCTTCATATTGCACTTGCCCACTGGCTGCGTTCAATTTCCAAACCCACATATTGCCATTGTTTTCATCGATGGTCGTCAGAACAATCGCAGAAGAAACTGCATCAATTTGGACCCATGCGGGATCTGAGGGGTGGGTTCCTTCGCCCAAGGTCACCTCCCAAATAGGGCTCGGGGTCCCGGATGTGGGCAGTGGTAGGGCGACGATATTCGGTTCGTCGTTTACATCATCCAGCATTGCAAGTACCAGTTCTGGTGAATTGTCCAAGAATAAATCGGCTACAAGGGGTTGGGCTACAGGTTGGTGGCAAGTCTGACAGGTCCGGTCAGCAGCCATTTCGAACGTTGAATGGCTCCACCTCCACAACCGTTCTGTTTCATGACTGCCCCCTGGCTTCCAGCCCGTCACATCACATTCGATGATGGGTGCCCACAATTCGACAGTTGCTTGGCCATTGCTATCATAAACAGCAATAATTTCAAGGCTCCCATCATTTTCAATATCGACAATAATTGGTGTAGATTTGACTTCAAGGTCGATGGTTCCAATATCGACCTCCCACATGGTCTCACTTGTGTCACCATCCACAATGCGCATGAATGCGTGAGAGTTTTGTTGGTGGATGAATACGGGGGACAAGCTATCTCTAGCACAAGAATCGAGCACAATTCCCCCAGTGTCGATATTTGCGCTGAAGTTTCCTACGGATACACCCAAAGTCTCCACACCTGCATCTTCTACAGGATAATGCCTCCAGTTGAGGATCGGGTCAGTAATGCTCAGCAATTCACCTTGGCCTGGTTCAGATGGTGCGTGTGGGGGGATCGGAGATTCATGTCCAGGGGTCCTGCCAAACTGCGGCCATGGTATGCCTCCATCAATCCAAATGTCGCCATCGCGCCCATTTGTTGACTCTACGGCAACATCATTGACAAACGCAAGAGGGGACAAACTCTGCCCAATGAGGAGTAGAATCAACCCGATAATCAGGATTG
>JAQXFF010000347.1 GCA_029250425.1 Candidatus Thalassarchaeaceae archaeon
GGTCCGAGTCTTAGTGGCATAGGTGTCCCTCCGGCCTCTCGGCCGAAACGGTCTCTGTTGAAAAGGATGTGCGGATGAATTCTCCTTTCATTTTCCAACGACCGTGATTACCTACACCCCGTATATATTCAATCTTCGCAATTATACAACCGACAATATTACCCATTCCAGTCATCTCCCACCAGATTATGAAGCAAGTGATTCATCGAAGTATCACGATGAAAATGGGGGTTTCCATTGGAATTTGCATGTTGATGATCTTGCCCAGTAGCATGGGTGCAGAATTGGCAGCATCTAGTTACGACGATGATGTTCGGCCGATTGATTTCCCTAATGCTGACGGTTCGGAAGTAAATCCGTCCCACCCCAATTGGGGGCAGGCAGGAACCCTTCTCGGGCGCGTGGCAGATGCAAGCCATGACCCGAATGCAAATTGGATGGGGTTGACTGATTTGCCGAACCCTCGAGAAATTAGCAACATTGTTTGTGCGCAGCCTAGTGTGATTGACGATGAGAGAGGATTGTCTGATTTCAATTGGCTATGGGGCCAATTCATCACGCATGAAATTGACTTTACCTTGACTCAAAATGGTCGCGTCGGTGAAAATGGTACACCTGAAGCCGCAGACATAGATATCGATGAAAATGACTCGATCATGGGGGCACCTGGTGGGTCGAAAATTCGGTTTTTCCGGTCGTTGTATGTCAACGTCACCGTGGATGAAATGGTCCATCGTGAACACCCCAATTCAATCACATCGTGGATTGATGGAAGTGTCGTCTACGGTTCGACAAATTCGACAACGAATTGGTTACGCACTTTTGAGGGTGGACGTTTGAAGGTCAGTGAGAATCCATTTGGAGACTTGTTACCGGTAGCCAAAGATGATGATGACACTGCACCTCCAATGTCATTTGCTGGATTTAGTGCAGATGTTCGCTTTGTTGCAGGTGATTCGCGAGCCAATGAACACATCGCACTAATGGCAATGCATGTGTTGTTCATGAGGGAACATAATCGCTTGGCTGAAGGACTTGAGGAGAGAAATCCTGATTGGAGTGACGAAGACATCTTCCAGCGAGCGAGAAAGATTGTTGCAGCACAAATACAAGCCATCACTTACGAAGAATTTCTACCTAGTTTGGGCGTCACATTGGATGCATATTCGGGATTTGACCCCACAGTAAACCCAGAAGTTAGCAGTGCCTTCGCGACCGTTGGATTTCGAATGGGTCACTCACAAATTGGAGATTTATTTCTACGCGTGGATGAACAACGTATGCCCATTGAAGAGGGACACATGACTCTCTTCGATGGTTTTTGGACCACCAGCCCAATTACCGAAGAAGGTGGTGTCGCACCTATGATTCGGGGCATGGCCATGCAAACGCAACCAGCAAACGATGTCTATTTTGGTGAAGGGTTGCGCAACCAACTGTTTGGGGCACCGGGCTCAGGTGGCATGGATTTGTGTGCAATCGATATTCAGCGAGGGCGTGATCACGGTGTACCTGATTATGGATCGATTCGAACCGCATTCGGTTTGGAGAATATCTCATCATTCAGCGAAATCACAAGTGATACAGTGGTAATCGAAAACCTCGCACTGGCGTATGGAAACGAATCACCAGGATACATCGACCCACTCATTGGGATGCTCGCAGAGGATCATCTGCCCAATTCGGCATTGGGTGAAACAATGGATGCACTGATTCGAGATCAATTCACTCGTTTGAGAGATGGCGACCCATTCTATTACGAAAATGATGATGAATTAGATGGAATCGAAGCCGAACTCGCTTCGACACGTTTGTCACATATTATTCTCCAAAATACCGAAATCGAATCATTGCAATGTAACGTGTTCTTTGCTGAACACAATCTCGACGAACTCGATTGCTATATGCCGAATGACATCGAAGAACCTCAGCTTGAAACAACAAGTGATATTGACCTGAGTACATTGATTCTCGGGATAATTGGGTTGGGAATCACCGGCCTACTCATCATGAATTTCTTTGGAATTGCGGCCAAAGAAGAAGAATGATTCCAAGGCTGAGAATGCCCAATATGTATGATGAATAGTCTGCTACAGCAGGTGGCAATTCCTCACTGATGTTGAGGACTGAATCGACTTGAACTTCTCCAATTGTTTGAGTATGCCCTGTAGACCAAGTGACTTCGACATGATCTATGGTTTGCTGACCCAGGCCAAAATGAACTGACGGGTCGCTACTTCCCAGGAACCCATCCCCTGCGTATGCTTGCTGCATCAGCATGGTACCATCTTCGAGATAGACCTTGACCACACAACCAATTCCATGGCTGTTGGAGCCCTGTTCCACACCATGTAAACGTACTTTCAACCAACCCCCACTTCCATCTTCAACCGCTGTATTACGCCACAGAATAACAGGGCGATCAGAGTGCGCCATGAGTATGTCTAAATCACCGTCATTATCGTAATCTGCCAGTGCAGTACCCATTGTTTTGTTTGTGCCCGAGATGCCCAATTCAGCTGCAACATCAATGAAATCTAAATGTCCATCACCATCTAAATCACCATCATTTCGATATAATGAATTGAATTGATTGGAAATATATTGATTGATACGACCTACACCAAACCACAAATCCATGTCCCCATCCAAATCATAATCGAAGAAATGACAATCCCAATTAACCAAAATGTTGGTGTTAATCCCAAAACCTTCGGAATTCTCGGAGAATGAATCTCCCTGATTCATCCAAAGATAGTTTGGACCGAAATTGGATTGACAAACGTCAAGGTCACCGTCCAAATCAATATCTGCAGCGTGTGTACCCATGCCTGTACCTCGAATGTCCATTGACATTTCAACAGTAACCAAATCAAAGGTCCCATCGTGATTATTGTGATACAGTGGAGATATACCAAAATCACTGGCGACGTAGAGGTCTTGCCAACCATCTCCATCCACATCAACCCAAACTGCGGCCCAAGACATTCCTGAACCCGATGGAGAATTGCTTATCCCTGGTGGCAGAGAAACTTGGGTGCTTGGATTCACAGGGGCTGTAGTACTGATTTGGAGTGAGGGGCCAATGAGTGTTTCAAAATCACTCAAGGAAGATTCACTTTGTCCATAAACGCCAGCTTCACCGGTCTGATCATTGAATTCAGGGATACCATCTCCGTTGCTATCACCATCGTCTCGATACAGAATATTGGTTTCTCTCCTTGCTTGACCTGTGTATTCATCAACCATTCCGAAATTCAATGAATAGCAATCCATGTCTCCATCGTTGTCATAATCGGCCCATACAGAGCCGGAGGAATGTCCAGGATTCCCCAAGCGAGTTTCGGTAGTCACATCGTTGAATGTTCCATTTTGGTTCTGAAACATTTGATTGGTTTCCCCTGAACCAATGGGATTGAGTAAATTGGCACGACCATAATTGGAGAGGTACAAATCAACATCCCCATCCCCATCGAAATCGACCCATGTGGCTCCAAGAGTGGTCACGTTTTGGGAGCCGACACCCACTTCATCAGACACATCAATAAATGTCCCATCGCCCTGATTTTGCATCAAGTGACTTTGTCCAGTGGAGGTTGCTAACAAGGCGTCTTCATCACTATGATTCGCTGGGATTTGCGATATTTGTTGGTAGCCGAGTTGCTCTGCGGTTTCTTGGCCAAGGTGATCAAAACGAGCTGTCAGAAATACATCTAAATCACCATCTTGATCATAATCGCCCCAAGCAACACCTGGGCCATAAGATGCCCAAACGGTCAACGGACCTGAATCCACAGAATCTAAGTTTGAACCCACTGTTACGTCTTCAAAATCAGCGCTTGCGGGTATACAAACCAGTAGCAAACCAATCATCAGACCTGCGATGAGGGGGCGCATAGACTGGGATGAGGCCTCACACATAAGATAACGGGACCATTGGTAATGAATCGAGGGCAAGAGGTGAATTTCCCAAAGAATAGGTGAATCTGTTGAACCGAAAAGAACGGGGTTGTTTAGCCCCTGCGGTGTGGTGAGGGCGATGGATAATACCAACCTTATCGAAGAGGCTGCGAAGGCCTTTGCCAAAGGCGAACCAGTGATGGTTTTCGATTCTGATTTCCGCGAATGTGAAACGGATTTGCTTTGGCCTGCTGCTGCTGCAACTCCTGCTATAATGCGACAATTACGCCAAGATTGTGGGGGCCTTCTTTTTCTGGCCATAGGCGATGACATTGGTGAAAAATTTGGTCTGCCTTGGCTGCAAGATATTCACACACACCCGGCTTTGGTTGAACAAAACCCAATCCTTGGTAAATTGATTACCGATGATTTACGATATGATACAAGGAGTGCATTCACTCTCTCACTCAATCATCGAGACACGTTCACTGGTATTACAGATCATGACCGTGCTTTGACCACACGAAGATTTGGAGAATTGGCTGTCGAGATGAGTGGTTCCAACACTATAGATGCGATGACTGCGCTCGGCAATGAGTTCAGAACACCCGGGCATATCCCCCTTTGCAGAGAAGCACCAGGCGGACTTGAAACTCGACAAGGGCACACTGAGTTGGCTGTCGCAATAGCACGCTTGGCCGGTCTTGCACCTTGCACAATCGGGGCTGAAATGCTGCAGCCAGATGGAGATCGTGCCCTCAGCGTAAAAGATGCTAGAGCCTATGCTGAAAAATACGGGATTCCAATGCTAACTGGCGAAGATATCATGAGGGCTTTTGATCTTTGAATGGAGGTGTTTACGATGGTTCGTGTAATGGCAGTTGGCGTTTTTGACCTCCTCCATGCTGGCCACCTTCACTATCTCGAACAAGCCAAAGCGTTGGGCGACCATCTCACCGTCGTCATTGCACACGACGATACCGTGCGCATGCGGAAGCATGAACCCGTGACCTCCCACGACTTGCGCATGCGGATGGTTTCGGGCCTAAAACCAGTAGATCATGCAATGGTTGGAAATCCGCCCTCCGTGCCGATGTACGACATATTGCCGCTGGTTGAACCAGATATCATTGCCATCGGATATGACCAAGAACATGCAGAATCTGCAATTCGTGCAGGTCTTGATCAACGCGGGTTTGAGAAAATTAAGTTGCTCCGAGTTGAGGGGTTAACTGAAGATTTAGACGGAACTCGGAAAATCATAGACAAAATTTTGACACTTCAGTGGGCTCAAAAACGCCAAGAAGAACTAGGAGGGGATCAGTAATGTTCACTGGAATCGTTCAGGGAACTGGGCAGGTTCAATCTGTTCAAGGCAACTCCATTGTGACAATCGGTGTACAGATACCATCTATCGAGGGACTGAAAATTGGAGGTTCCGTTTCAATCGACGGGGTTTGCCTCACGGCAACTTCGATTGATGATGTTGTGACATTTGACATCATTCCTGAAACACTAGAGAGGACAACTTTGGGTTTACTATCAACGGGTTCAAGCGTCAATGTAGAACGGGCGCTCAAATTTGGCGATGAACTAGGCGGTCATCTGTTGAGTGGGCACATCATGGGTACTGCAGAAATTACAGCTGTAAAAAATCAGGATTATACGATCAAATGCACAGCAGAAATTGCAGATTTCATCCAAGAAAAGGGGTATATTGCGGTAGATGGGATCTCCCTAACTGTGGGTTTAACCGATGGAAATGGTGGCTTTGACGTGCACATTATCCCTGAAACTTTGAGATTGACAACTCTTGGAAATAAGGGAGTTGGCGATCTAGTCAACATTGAAATTGATGCGATGACACAGGCGGTCGTCGAGACCACAAAGCGATTGATGGAAAACAAGGAGGCATGAAGATGAACATTGGAATCGTCTGTGGATCATTTCACAAAACTGAAGTCACCGAGATGCTCAAATGGGCAATTGTTGAAGCAAATAAGCAGGATCTTACGATTATCGATACAGTCTGGGTTTCAGGTGCGATGGAAGTCCCATTGGAACTCAATCGATTATTGTCCAGAGGGGATATTCATGGTGCGGCCTGTCTTGGAATCATCGAAAAAGGGCAAACACAGCATGGATTGGCAATGGGGCAAGCTGTCATCAAGAGCATCATTGATTTGCAACTCACTTGGGACAAACCTGTTGGCTTGGGAATCATCGGACCAGGGGCTGAACCTGAGCACATTGAACCACGACTAGAACCACATGCTCGTGCGGCTATTGCCGCCATCACAGGAACTACGCATTGGCCCTAATCTCGAAATCGAGGATAGAATGGGCCTCTCTTTCGAAATGTCGAATGCCATACGCCTTTCATCACCTGTTTGGAGAATCTCCACCATGAACCGATGGTACGGAATGGATGAATGATAAACCTCAATGGATTTCCCCAATCCTGAATTGGATACTTCAACTGACCAAGCATTCCTTCGGGTAAGCGTTCATCGACCCCATATTTTTCTGGACGCTTGTCTGCGGGCATGTAGTATGTCCCAAACACAATGTCCCATAGTGGGAGGAATCCTGCGTAATTGGAGCAATGAGCCTCCTTGTCATTAGCGTGATGCCAGTGGTGAAACTCTGGGGTGGGAATCAGGCGATGCAAGGGGCGCAACTTCCAACTCACATTGGCGTGTAGAAATAAGCCTGTGATGATTTGTAAAAGAGCCAATAAACCACTTGTCTCGGGGTTAAATCCAGCGAAAATCAGGAAAAAGAAACCGGGGCCAATCAAGGCGAAATCCATGGGGTGAACACGGAATCCACTGATCCAATCCATGTGTTCTGGTGAATGATGGATTGAATGGAATTTCCAAAGTTCAGGGACTTCATGATACCAACGATGCGCCCAATAACCGAAGAAATCGAACAGAAGGAAGGCAACGACAGGTTGAATGTAGGCTGGAATCATTTCAACCAAACCGAAATGACTGACGATGAGGCCAAGAGCCCAAGTGAATGAGAAAAAACTGATAATTACTGCGAAAATGACTCCGAATATGTTGAGGAATGGGGATGAAAGTGCGTAGGCCACATCGAGTTTCCACTTGGGGCGACGAACATTCTGTTCAGGATGTCGCGGGAAAATCTTCTCCATTGGAACGACAAGGATGAAAACGACGATGACAACGATGAGGGATTCAAATTGATAGTACCAGAGTGAGAAGCCAACAATGGACAGGACAATGATTCGACCCAGTAACATCCAGTACCATGCTGGTGGGGCCGGCATTATGGGTAGACCATCTGCGCCAATTGAATCAGGCTCAATCGTTGTCACCATTGTACTCGCTCTCAACTTGTTTGTCACACTTATCAACAATAGGGGTTTCTGTTTGAGGGTACTTGAGGCTTCACTGTCAAGATTGAAGAGTTGTCGTGCACGCCATCAGGGTATGGGCGAAGATGTACGCAACGTCATTATCATCGGTTCAGGGCCTGCTGGATACACTGCTGGACTTTACACTGCACGTGCAATGCTCAATCCGCTGATGTTTGCTGGGTACATGTCAGGTGGGCAACTGATGCTCACTAGTGACATCGAAAATTTTCCAGGATACCCTCAAGGAATTGGGGGGCCTGAGATGATGATGGACCTGCGAACACAAGCCGAACGATTCGGTTTGGAAGTGCAAGACCGCAACGTGGGCAGTGTAGATTTCAACCAACGACCTTTCAAGATCGAAACCGAAGGTGAAGAATTCTTCGCCCACGCAGTCATCATCTGTACAGGTGCGGAGGCCATTTGGCTCGGTGTAGAAGGCGAAGATGAACAAAAAGGACGTGGGATTTCCACTTGTGCGACTTGCGATGGTGCTTTCTTCAAAGACGAGGAAATTATTGTCGTCGGCGGAGGAGACTCGGCGATGGAAGAAGCGACCTTCCTCACACGGTTTGCCTCAAAGGTGACCTTGGTGCATCGTCGCGATGTATTTCGCGCCTCCAAAGTCATGTATGATCGGGCTGCAGCACATCCAAAAATCGATATTCAAGCATTCAGACAAGTCAAGAAATGGTTGTCTGATGAAAAGGGCCTCACTGGAGCAATCCTTGAGGACCCGCGCGATGGAAGCGAGCATGAAATCGCTTGCACTGGTGCGTTTATTGCTATTGGACACAAACCGATTACCCAGTTCCTCGGCGACCAAGTTGAGACTGATGATGAAGGATATTTGATCCACACGGAACACACAATGACCAATGTCCCTGGCGTATTTGCTGCTGGAGATGTTGTTGATACTCGCTATCGACAAGCAATTACGGCAGCAGGGCAAGGATGTGCTGCAGCGATAGATACAGAGCGCTGGCTTGAAGAGAACGTTCACTGAGCGCGAAGCATGGAGGACCTCACCCCTGAGGACAAGGCCCGCTATGCGCGGCATCTGACTTTGCCTCAAATTGGTGAAGTCGGACAAGCTCAACTCAAGGCTTCTAGAGTATTCTGTGTGGGTGCCGGAGGTCTTGGATCACCTGCCCTACTCTATCTAGCAGCAGCCGGCATTGGGCACCTCACCATCATTGATGATGACACAATTGAACGAAGTAACCTCCAGCGACAAATCCTACACGCCGACGGGAATGTGGGTTCATCAAAAGCTGAATCAGCTATGATTCGATTGCAAGAATTGAACCCGAGCATTTCTTTAGAAGTCCACACAGAGCGGCTAACCTCTGAGAATGCAATCCAACTGATTCAGGGGCACAACATTGTCATTGATGGGACTGACAACATCCCAACGCGTTATCTTGTCAACGATACATGTGAATTACTTCGCATCCCTTGGGTCTATGGCAGTATATATCGATTTGAAGGACAAGTTTCAGTATTCAATTTGGATGGTGGCCCTACCTATCGAGATTTGTTTCCCACCCCACCTCCCCCAGAATCTGTACCCTCCTGTGAAGATGGAGGGGTACTCGGTGTTCTACCAGGTGTTATTGGCTCAATTCAAGCAACTGAAGCCATAAAGGTACTACTCGGCATTGGTGAAACATTGCGAGGGAAACTTCTGATTTATGATGCCCTAGATATGTCGATGCGAACATTGAAATTTTCAGCCATTGAAAGAGAACCTATCACGAAACTAATTGATTACGAAGGGTTCTGTGGCGTCAAACCAATGTTGATGCCATTCGCTGAAATCTCCCCGGTCCAATATAACGCAAGAAGGGAACAAGGGTGGAATCCCTTGTTTATTGATACGAGAAATGAC
>JAQXFF010000351.1 GCA_029250425.1 Candidatus Thalassarchaeaceae archaeon
CCTTCCGAACCAGAGACTGAAGGGGCGTTGACTTGGGAGCCTATTGCAGTCATTGCGATGATGGTGTTATTGTTACTGATCAACTTCATGCATCTGGTCAAGAAACCGCCCATACCCAGTGGACCACCAGACGAAATGCTCCTGATGGCCTCGGATATGGATGAGGCATTTGACCAAACGGATCAAGTGATAATGGATGATTCTGTAGAACCGGAGCCCAATGATGTTTCAACTCAGCACATAGCCGAACCAGAACCCGTCGAAGAATCGGGGGGTGAGCCACCGCTCGAAATTGAGAATACAACCAAAAAAGAAGGATTTGAGTGGGTTGAATGGCCATCGGGTAGCGGGCAAAATTTCTACCGGCCTGAAAATACTGGTGGAGAATGGCGAAAGTGGCCTGTTGAATAGTCGGGGGCAACCCGAACGAAACGGTGAGAACATGAGTAAGGAAGCTGTCTGCGATTTCTTGCGCCGGTGCGTCTTGTATGCGGATTCAAGTATCAACCGAAAGAAGGATCGCGAAGAAGACAGAGGTGAAATCGAACGTTGGGCCGCTTATCGTGATTTCACAGCCTATGCCTTATCCGAAGTTGAGAGAGGAGAACTTGACGATTGGTTTCAGAGTGATGGTGAAGCTGAGCGGAAACAAGCCACATTTCTGGGTATTCCGATGGGCGAAAATGTTCGTAATGATCCCATGGATGCGCTGGAGCATCCAGAGAGAGCCGCATGGATGTCTGCATTGGTCGCCCCACGCCCAGTTTTCTTGCTTTCTACAATCAGTGAACAAGGGGTGGCCAATCTCTGCCCGGTCACCAGTGTCTCACTGCTAGCAAATACGCCACCTTTGCTTGGAGTCTCTCTGAGTCAAGATCGTTCAGGTCGGCCCAGAGACACCCTGGTCAATCTTCGGAGTGGCTCGAAAATCAGCGCGATGGTACTTCCTGGAACATGGGATGCTGCTCTGTTGGTCAATGAGACTGCAGCCCCTCTACCACCCGAACAAAGTGAATGGGATAAGTTGGATGAAGCAGTAGATTCACCGAACGGGTTTCCACCATATCATCCTCTGTCGGCAGCCGTTCTCGAATGCGAGGTTGCTGAACTTCATCCTTTGCCGGATGCTGTAGCCACCTTGGCCATCTTACGTGTCCAGAACATCCTTCGTCCGGATATCGGATCCAAACGACAAATGCCCCCTGATGCCGAAACTTGGAGGCCCCTGTTGGCTCAATTCGGATTGGATCGCATCACCAGTGGGCCTGATGGTGCATCATGGTCTTTCGAGGTCCGGAGCCATCGTGATTAATCAAGAATTGAATTTCCACCCAATTCATGAGTTTCCGTGTCGATTCTAGACCCTCTACCTGGAACCAGCAATAGACGGTTTGAGTCATCAAGTGCGAACACAGGTAGGCCCCCGTAATTGGCCATGTCTTGCACTTGCCTTGCTAGAGCACTGCGCTGACTATCCATGTGCGCTAAACTACTCAGATCAACAATACAGATGTCACCTTGCTGAAGACGGGTGGACATCGGTTCCAGTGGTAATCTGTGCATATCGTCTGGTTGTATGTATCGAAGACCTCGCCTTGGAAGGCCTCGTTGTGCGATGGCCCAATCCAACCATCGTTTTGAACCTAAATCGTGAAATTTGAGATTTTTAACAGACTGGCGGACCTTTTTACGAATTGGCTTTGGAATGTGAATGGGGTCCCCTTCCTCAACCACTTTCGCTGGTTCAACTTCATCGCGAATCAATTCATTCTCTGGTACTTGAGGCAAGCCGAACAAGTTGTACAAGCGACGCCGCATAGACCCGGCTCAGAAGTCTAGGTCCAAGTCATCTTCGGCTGGAGCAGGGGATGAAAACGGGTTCTCGACAACTGGCGTAGCAGCCGGTGCGGGTTGTGCAGCGGCTTGTTGGGACAGCCATTGTGCACCGTAGTGGTCCCATTGTTCCATGGTCCACCCTGGTGGCAAACCTTCAGCAGGAACTGGAGGTGACCCCGAACTAGCAACATGTACGGGTTCAGGGGCAGGTTGACTTACGACTGCAGGTTGAACTGCAGGTGCCGCGAACATGTCTGATGGTGGAGCCGCCATTGGCGCCTCTTGTTCAACTTCCATGCCTACTGGTGAAATTTGATCCCACGGGTCGCCATCATTGCCCCCGCGGAGTGAAGTCCAAGCAAGAATTCCAAGAAGACCGACCAAGACTAAACCAAGGATAATCACAATGGTAGAAACAAGACTACCGCCACCACCTAAGAAGGAAAAGAATCCTTCATCACTTTCCATGACTGTGACTGTGAAATCCTTTGTGTCACTATCAATTTCATCGGAAACCATCAGACGAATTCCTCGTTCACCGGCCTTGTCGAATTTCACCCAAATTTCCATTCCGATTTCATCAATGTCATTGGTTGGATCGGTATCACCATCAGAATCGACAGATGTGTCCAAATCCCATCGGTAGACCAAATTTGGTTGATCTGTCGAGGTGTCAGTAGATAGATTTCCAGACAGACCAAACATTTCACCCGCTTTTGGTGTGGATTTGCTTACCCAAATATCGGCTGTAGGTGCGCGATTGCGAACTGTAAAGTTCACGGTTTGTGATGAACGTGAGCCATCATCATCAGTGACATGGAAAATTGCAGGGTAGGTACCGGCATCTGACCACATGTGGTTTGTGATGGAGGCCCCAGTAATGTCACAATCATCATCAGCACTGCCATCTTGATCTAAATTGATGAATGGATCAAGGTCCCAACAAGCGACCAAACTATCCAAATCACTGGCACTATCACTGTATTCAGCAGTAAACATGACGGTTTGATCCTCCCACAATGGAAGTGGGTTTTCGAAAGGTTCGATTGAAGGTTCAACGTTGTTGACCAACACGTAGGCGCTAACTGTTCCTGTAGTTTCATCATCATCGTCAAATGCTTGCATCACAATCACGTGAGCATCTTTTGTTGACCAACTGACTGGAACCACAGAGTTCGGTCCTTGTGTAGTTTCAAACCAACTTGGATCGGCTTGTGAATCAGGTTGCCATTCCCAGCGCATTGTAGGTAAATCATTGGGTGAATCTTCAGCAAACCCGAGTAACTCAATGGCTTGATCTTCATCCACAATCCAGATTCCTTGCGCATTCTGGGCTGCCAGTTCACCTGTTGCGGCATCACGCAATTGGATTGAACCATTGTATGGAGCAATATTGGTGACGGTGATACTTGTGCTGACAGTGGTGACTGCAAAGTCGTCATCCACTGCTCTGAAACTCATCGTGAACGGCCCCTCAACTTCTGGAATCACCGTGCATGCCTGAGTAATCAAACCCTGAGAACAGGTATACGGTTCCCCATTGGGTGCATTGGGTGGTAACCAAAGCATGTCAATGGGAGCTTCAGGTGTGACTGTGTCAATATCGCTGTGATCATAGGCGTTGAATGTCACGGCTTGACCGACTTGTACACTTGGATCGCTGAATGCTAGGTTCACTGTAGCCGGTCGGTTGTTAATCACCACTAGGACTGATGTGCGGTCGG
>JAQXFF010000264.1 GCA_029250425.1 Candidatus Thalassarchaeaceae archaeon
CAAGCAATATTCGAAGAAATTGCCACCCGCACCAACTCGATTTTAGTCGATGCTCGAGGTAATGTCGCCATTTATTGGCGCTCCTAATTTCCTTTATCCATACGCGCGCGAGCGTATGTGTTGAAGAGTCGTCGCGTACCGCCCCACCCTAATGTCCGCTATTCCTCCCTCATGGTTCCAGAGTATTCTCGGAGCTCTTATCCTAGCATTATTGGTGGCGATTGCCATTCGCTGGGTCAAGTTGCCATACACAATTGCATTGGTGATTGTCGGTTTAATCGTGGGTTGGTTGGGTGAGTTTTGGATGCCCGAAGACATTGAACTCACGGGACTTCTTACAGCAGAGACAATTTTCTTCATTCTACTACCTCCTTTGCTATTTGAAGGCGCCAGTGCGATGCATATACAGAAGTTGAAGCAGAATTGGCGACCGATTACGTTGTTGGCCATTCCTGGCGTTTTGATGAACACAGCCATTATCGGTTTCATCTGCTGGAAACTAGTCTGGGCAGATGTCGAAAATGGTTTTTTGTACGGATTACTTCTAGGTTCAATTTTAGCCGCAACAGATCCGGTAAGTGTACTCGCCTTGGTCAAAACACTCGGGGCACCTAAGCGTTTATCCGTTCTGATTGAAGGTGAATCTCTATTCAACGATGGTACAGCAGTTGTCCTTTTCAACATCCTTTTGGCAACAACTCTTGCAGTTGTTTCAGGAGTCGATGTGGTATTAATGTCCATTGTAACAGCAGGTCTTAGTGAATTCCTTGTCGTCGTCTTTGTCGGAGCCATCGCAGGTTTACTTTGCGGTTTACTTGCCAATTGGCTCTTGCATCAATCCGATGACCATCTTGTTGAAATCGCAATTACCTTGGCCTTGGCTTTCGGTGCGTTCCTCTTAGCTGAAATGCTACATGGGAGCGGAGTCATCAGTGTTGTCGTAGCAGGTCTATTGGTCGGCAATCACGGTGTCAAAGAAGGTATGACGCCTACAGCTAGGATTGGAATGCATCATTTCTGGGAAGTCTTAGCCTTCTTGGTTAACAGTGTATTGTTCCTCTTGATCGGCTATGAATTGCAAGCGGTATTCACATGGGATGCTCATGTTTTCCATCTCGCTGCAGTCGGTATTGGGGCCGCACTATTTTCTCGTCTTGTCATCTTCCCATTGACGACTCTCGCCAATATTCGAAATCCAAATCCGGTTTCAAATCGCTGGCAAATCGCCCTATGGTGGGGCGGGCTTCGGGGGAGTATTCCAATCGCCCTGCTCCTATTGATTTCTCACGTCGTCAGTCACCCGCCGGAATTTTCGTACATGGGTGAAACTATATCCGGCGGAGAGGGGATGTCTGCAACACTTTCACCGATTTATGATGACATGCTGATTATTGCGTTCAGTGTTGTATTATTTTCTCTGGTCGCACAAGGTCTAACCATGCGTCCTCTATTACAACGACTTGGCATCAGTGGGGCACCCGCTGAGGCAGAAGTCCGGTACGAAATCGCCCTCGCTGAAGTGATTGGTAGCCGGGCGGCTTTACGCCGATTAAGTGTGTTAAACACACAAGGCCTAATCAGCGATACAGATCAATCAACCTTGGCTGAACCATATCGTGCTCGCGTTAAGGAAAGTGAAGCAAGAATCGTCGAATTATCTGAAGCGAATGTAGTACATTCAGCACGTGTTGAGCACGCTCGACGCGATCTCATTTCCGCACAAATACAAGCCCTCTTGGATGCAGAACGAAAAGGCACAATTTCATCTGCGGTTGCCAGCGAGGTTCTCGGAGGATTGGATAAGGCACTTGGTGAGAGTACATTCAAGAAAGAAGAAATTCAAGATGCAGCCCGAACCGAAGATCCTATTGACACGACTGTAGAAAGTGAAATCTCTGGAGCACTAATCCCCGAATCTACTGAATCCATCGTTGGCCCCCCTCCTGAAAAATCAGAAGAAGAATAGTCTGAGACTGATTTTTCCGACCCATCCAATAAGACATATTCAAGAACCAATTCTATCTCGGCGCGATATGGAACCTCGATTTTGGGTACTTGTTGTATTCATCGCTGCGTTTGCTCTGATTCTTTCAGAAAAAATTCATCGCACAATTGCCGCTTGGTTTGGCGTCGTTTGCATGCTTTTCTTAGGCCTAACAATGGGCGTCTTTGAACTGTGTGAAACGGTTGCACTGGGCCCTGATGGGGAATACGCATCCTCTATTTTCCACCATTTAGGTTTTGATTCAGCTGCAACGTACGGTGAAATTTGTCACCATTCACTAGAATCCCTCATGTTGAGTTGGATTCACTTTGATGTCATTGGTCTACTATTGGGTATGATGATTTTCGCCGCGTTACTCGAAATCTCAGGATTCTTCGAGTACGTATCGGTCAAGGCAGCAAAAATGTCAGGTGGTGACCCTTGGAAGTTGGTCGTTTATTTAGGGACATTTACAACATTGATTTCGTTAGTGATTGACAACGTCACTGCCATCATCATCATCGCTCCGGTGACATTGAGGATTTGTCAGAAGTTGGAGATTAATCCGATTCCACCACTTCTTGCTGAAGCAATTCTTTCTGATACGGGTGGGGTGGCATCAATGGTCGGAGATCCACCAAATGTGATGATTGCAAGTGCGACAAAAGGCACAGAAATTGGGGAGTTATTCGGATTTAACGGATTTTTACTCCGACTGGGGGTCCTTACATTTTTTGCATGGGTTGCCACATTGGCCTATCTACGCTACTACTACCGCGATTGGCGGGAATCCAAACCAGCCCATGTTGAAGCAATCCTAGAAGAAGACGAATGGGACTGTATTGAGCATCCTTTGCTGATGAAGACAACACTTTGGATTCTAGGTGCAACAGTTGTCATGTTCTCTTTAACTGAATTTTTGCACCTTCATGTTGAGATTCACGCCTTGGCCCTTGCAGGAGCCGGAATGGCTCTAATCGCTGCGCGCCCTGAAGACCATGAAATGCGACATGGGCTCATGCACTCAGTCAGTGAAAAGGTCGAATGGCACGCACTCCTTTTCTTCGCAGGCCTTTTCATGTTGGTTGGTGCAATGGGCAATGTTGGCTACCTCCAAATGCTTGCAGAATGGATATTCGCTACGTTTGGTAGCGACCCAGTCATGCTTGCTGTGGCGATCATTTGGGTGTCGGCCATCTCCAGTGCGATAGTCGATAATATTCCGTTTACCGCCGCTATGATCCCAGTCATCGTCTTTGTCGGTGCTAAATCCGCAGAAGAAGGCAACCCGATTGATCTTGCACCTCTATTCTGGGCCCTGGCCATGGGTGCTGGTTTTGGTGGAAATGCGACGCCAATTGGATCCAGTGCCAATGTTATGACTGTCTCAATTAGTGAACGCGGCCCCAATCCAATTACCACCAAGGAATGGATGAGAGTTGGTTTCCCTGTGATGATGATTACCTGTATTGTTGCAACCATATTCATGATAATTTTCCACGGGACATTGTACAGTGCCTAAGGTCAATTGCCTACACTGCTCGGCGGCAGCATCAAAACGGTCTACGCCTCCAAGCAGACCATGCAGGAGTGCGATGCTTGCGGTTTACTCTTCGGTGGGGCCGAGGAATGCCCATCTTGTGGCAGCCGTGTTTCGCACACCGCTCCTGAAAATTCTGACGACTCGCGTGGCAATCGGCCAACGGGTCCACTACCTGGTGAATCGGCATTAGGCGATGCGAAAGAAGGGATTCAAGGGTTGGATCTCAGTATATCTCGACCCGACCCTTCCTCCAAGCCCTCCTCCCTTCCCTTTCAAGTCGGTGGCAAAGGAAATGTTGCCTCTACCCTCCCCTTCGGTGTTGGTGCACCCGCTAGAATTATTGTCGAAGGCGAATCCGATTTGCCAAGTACACCAACAGTGATTGAATCAGTTCCAGAAGAAACCTCTGAGGTCACCTCTTCCAAAAATGATCCCTGGGCTTTACCAGAACCTGAAAATACACCAATTCTTGAGGCCACTCCAAGCGTGATTGAAGAGGTAGAAGAATCTCCACTTTTGGTCCTCAAGGCTCGTCCAGTTGCACCGGTTGAGGAACAACTTTCTGACGACCCAGTATTTGTGGAAAATGCCTTCCAAATCAAAGCAGCCGCATTTGATGCTGAGCATGTTTATGCCACTGAAGATGATGTTGTAATCCATGATTTCGGTGATGAACTTCAAGTCTCGGAGATTGTAGTCAATTTCGATGAACTGGTCGACCCAGCCGAGCAAACGGTTCGCTTTAATCCAGAAATGTTGTCAGAAGGAGAGCCTGAACTTTTACCGGCTAGAGCCCTCCCAATCGATGATGGAGGCGACGTCAATGTTGCTGAACATTCTGGTACTGCTTTCCAAGCTCTTGGCGAGGGGCGTTGGAAAGATGCCGCGGATGAATTTAGAGCCATTTGCAATGCCTTGCCAGGTGATTCTGCGGCCCTCAATAATTTCGGCCTGTCTTTGCTTCAATTGGCCATTCAAGTACATGATGAGAAACCGACCTCGACACCTGCTGAAGAACCGCACTTTGAGGCCGCTGTGTTGGCTCTGCGGCAAGCGGCACAACAAGACAAACACAATCCGACGATCCTCTACAATTTGGCTACATGTTTGGCAACGTGTGGGCGACATGGCGTTGCCACCCGTATTTGGGACGCTGCAATATCCCTTTCTCCTGAAGACGCTTCGTCGATGAACGGAAAGGCCGTGTCTCTTATTGCGATAGGGGATTTTGAGGATGCTGCAAATCTCTTGGTGCGGGCGCGTGAAACCGCCCCCACTAACACGATAATCGTGCGGAATTTGAAACGGCTGCGGCCTACGATTTAGCCCGCCTCGCCTCCATTTACCCCGTAAGGGTCGTAATTCGACACTATCTCAGCACGCAGTCCTCCATTCTCCTCATCCTTTGGTTCCCGAACCATTCATATATGGGAGGTCGGTCGGCGGGATGCTCAAAAGTGCACCCTCGTAGCCTTGACTACGTGGGGAAGAGGTGGAGACCGTCCTGCCCTGCGGGGGTGACAGGGTGGTCAGAGAAACCAGAATCGACGTTTCTGGACACCAGAGGACTCACACAGATGTGAGTGTGGAAATTAATCATAAATTGATGCTACAACCTGACTGGGGGATGGCTCGGCTCGAGAGCTGATGAAGGTCGTGACAAGCTGCGATAATCTACGGGGAGGCGCATGAATGCCTTGGATCCGTAGGTCGCCTAATAGGACCTCCTGACGCAAAGTCGTCATTCCCAGATATACATGGGAAAGGGAACCCACCGAATTGAAGCATCTTAGTAGGTGGAGGAATAGAAATCAAATGAGATTCCGTGATTAGTGGCGAACGAAAACGGAACAGAACAAACCGAATCCCCTTGGGAAACCTTGGGGAGATGTGGGGTTTGGATCGTCTATTGCCTAAATTCGTGAAGTAGAAGTCGACCTGGAACGGCGCACTACAGAGGGTGAAAGTCCCGTATACGTAACGAACATGGCCAAGTGACGAATCCAGAGTAGCGTGCGTTGGATATCGC
>JAQXFF010000267.1 GCA_029250425.1 Candidatus Thalassarchaeaceae archaeon
CAATGCAAGGGCCCAGAAGTGAGGTGGTGTCCAAATGAATATCAATGAAAACATGAGCCATGGGAGGGCGCTACCCAAATCAAATGGATTTGAAATCGATACTGCATCGCCCATTGCTGCAGCCCAACCAACCAATGGTGGAGTCGCACCAGCCATACCTCCAATGACGATGTTTTGAACGCTGCTACGTTTCAACCATAATGTGTAAATGAAAACATAGAACAAAATACTGAACGCGGCCCAAAATGCAGCGACTTCATTGGCAAATTTGATGAGCCAAAGAGTTCCTGAAAATGAGAGGAAAATCGCCCATGCAAAACCTGCCTTTGGAGATATGGCCCCACGTGCAATGGCTCGCTTTTCCGTACGCTTCATTTGTGGATCTATGTCCCGATCCAAGATGTTGTTGAACGTGTGTGCGCCACCTGCGGTGAGATACCCTCCGACGAATACAATACCCATTGTTTGAAGTGTGTGAGAAAAATCAAAATCAAGTCGGCCTGCAACGTTCCAGGCAATTAAATCATGAATGAGGATCGTACACATCGCAGTGACTTGCAGCAATGCCAGAACACCTGGTTTCATGAGTTGGAACCAATCCGAAAAATTGGCAGGTTCCACCTCCGTAGTTTCTCCCATAAGCCCATGTGGACAGACTCAGTCTAATGAATGACGCCCTTACAGGGCGTCAATAGAATTCGATTAATCCTCGTGTGGATCGACATCAATTGGGATTAACTCACGCTCATATTCGAGAAGAGCAATCTTGAGTGGATCTAGGACAAAGCGGACACTTGCTTCTTCGACACCATATAGCGAAACCAATTCTTCACGGAATTCCTCACGCAATTTTTGTTCGCTGACATAGAGTGGAGCACCCATGCTAATTTGCAGTGCACGTGCACCAATTATTCGTGCCTTCTCAAAACGGGTGTGGGGGCGTATTGGTTTAACCATGAAAATCACCAACAGCAGTTCGCTGCGACCCGGCGACCTGCCCGAGTGTCATAAGCCCATCGGGAGCCCCGTAGGGGCTAGAATCTATTCATTCTCAGCCAATGTCGGCGACAGTGCCGCATTTCGAGCTAGTAAGGCAGCCAATCCGATACAGAGGAATGAAAAGGCACCGAGGAGTAAATGGAGCAGAGAAAGTACCTCGATAAAGGCGCCGTCCCAAGTAAGAATGTATGCACCACCAAGGAAGAGATTTAGAACATAAAGCCCAATACCAGAGTGCATCAATTTCCGTGTCGTTTTACACTCCATTCTACGAAGATTCCAGATCAACCAGCAACCGACCAATACAACTGCCATACGATGACCAAATTGGATATTGTCGACAACGGAACCAATCAGGTTACCACCACACAATGGCCAAGCAGAAAAGGTGCCAACACCACAAGAGAGATTCTGCCCACCTGTGGAAGAAACAAATGCCCCTAGAATGAGAACAACCAGTGTGGACAAGGACAGGTCGTACAATCGTGGGCGTAATCGAATGGCATCTCTTTGATTAAGTTCCATCCATTGAGGAAGTTCGCCTTCAGCATCCATCCAGCGAATCCAAGCCCACAGTAGAGACATTGCGAGAGCCATTGCAAGGGTCAAATGTGCTGCAACAGACCAAGGTATGTTGTCATACAGAACGGTGATCATTCCCATCGCACCCTGAGCGATGACGAGAATCAAAGCGATTGTTGAGGCCTTGTATACACCCGGCATTGATTCTTTACGCTTGAAGGAGAAATACCATTGAAGAATACAAAGTGGTCCCAGAATTATACCTGTAACAAAACGATGTATCCACTCAAGGAAGATTTCCCACGTATCATATTGGATCTGATCTTCATTCGTTTTGATTTCCTCTGGATTTTCAGACCACCAATCTGCTTGTTCTTCATGTGATACATCAAAACCCCATGTCCCAAAGCACTGTGGCCAATCTGGACAAGATACACCTGCATCATGAATGCGAACTGCACCGCCCAGTGCTACAGCAACAATGGTAATCACAAATAGTGCAAGTGGAAGATGATGAAGGCGGCGCCAACTTCGATTGTTTGACAAAATCCTCACCTCTCTGCAACTTCTTGGATCAATCAGCATCCTCTTCTTCAGATGCCTCTACGTGTTCCTTTTCTGAAGGGGTGGGCCAATCTCGCTGCCATTCTGCATCTACAGCGCCACCGGACCATTCACCTTCAATCATAATCTCTTCAACCTCAAAGTCCTCACGCCAGATTGGTTCACCTGTGGAGCCTGAAATTATGAGGCGATTTGTGTTCTTGTCCAAGCCTTTTCGAATAAGTTTGATACCACGATTAACCGGTAATAAATGCCCAACAGGAGTTCCTGGTGTTACGATGGGATTGTTAGCAGTACAGATGAATATACCACGTAAAGGAGAAATAATATCTGCACTCTCTGATGGCCGTTGAGGATCCACGATTCTGCCAATGATTTCACCTGCGTCAACAAATGAGCCACGCCCTACAAAGAGGTCAACAAGACCTCCTTCATCAGCTCGAACCCAAGTTGATCCACTGGCAAGTAATCTGAATTTTGGCCGTGCTGCATTGCCAGGAATGACGTGTAAACTTCTGAGAACATTGAGCACTCCGTGAATGGCAATCTGAACCGCTTCGTGATCCGTTAGATTTGCGCCCCCCCCTTCATAGGTCAATGAACCAATGTCAAGATCTGCTGCCGCTCTACGCATCGAACCCTTAGGGCCTTTGGAATCCAAGATGACTTCGATACCAAATGCACGAGCAACACGATTGCTGGGGGGATGTGCTAGATCGGCCCGTACTTGAGGAAGGTTATCGCGGCCACGGGCCGCAGTATGCAAATCGAGAAGGAAGTCTGAACCTGTGATGAGCTCTTTGAGAACACGGTGAGCAACCCTTCCTGTGGTCGAACCCATTTCGGTACCTGGGAATTCGCGATTCAAGTCACGCCCATCTGGGAAATATCTCATTTGGCGGGTGAAACCGGGTGGATTCAGCACTGGTGCCAATCGAACTGTTCCAGCCATCATTTCAGGATCCAATGGCCGCCCAGCACCTGTAAACACATTCTGTGCAAGTAAACTTGCAGCCACTTGACCCACCATTTCGTCGCCATGAACTCCACCAGTGATTGTGATTGTTGGACCTGGCCGGCGTCCGTGAATGATGGTGACTGAAGTGGGCCACGAATCACCTAATTTGACATCCAGTAGGGGGAACTCAATTTGACGGATTGTGCCCGGTTTGATTCTTTTACCAAAAAAACGATGCTGCTTGGAACCAGAAAGGCGGTCCCACTCTGGCCTTGACGGTTCGTGAGCATCGAGAGCCTTCTCAATTTCCCGGCGGCGCTTGGGGGGAATCTGATTACTGACCTTCAGCGTCTTGGTACGCTTTGATCTTGAAGATTGCTTTTTTTTGGCCTTTTCAGGCATGGAACCACCCCCCCGCTTGAACGGTTGTAGTAGGTCGTGCAGAGCGCCCCTCTTTGAAGGAACCGTGCAAAGGACTCCGTAGGAGTCAATTTCACAGTCAACCCTCAAAGACGGTCGGCATCACGGTGGGGACATGGAAGATGAAAGCGTGCAGGAACGCCACGCTCCGAACAGCATCTGCTTTGGATGTGGACCTGCAAATATCGAAGGACTGAAAATTCGTTCTTTTCCAATTGAAAATGGTTTGAAAATGACATTCAATACATCGGATGCACACCAGGCATTTCCTGGAATGATTAACGGTGGAATCATTGGTACTTTACTCGACTGCCATGGGAATTGGACCGCGGCAATGGCCATCATGAATGATCGTGGTGACGATGAACCACCGTGTACAGTGACGGCACGATATTCTGTCAAATTACGTAGACCCACCCCTCATGGAATCCCTCTTGAAATCACGAGTCAAGTAGAATCATTGGATGGTGACCGAGCTGAAATCAGTATGACATTGACTGCCGAAGGGGAAATTTGTGCCCGTGGTGATGGTTTGTTCGTGACTGTCAAAGAAGGTCATCCTGCGTGGCATCGGTGGCATTGAGAGCAGGATCATGGTAGAATGAACCATCTTCTTGCTGCCACCACCAACGTCCTTCAGGATCAACGTATGCCATATGGCCAGTTGACTGATTGTACTCACCCCCTCCAATAAGATGAGTATGATCGGGAACATGATAGGTTTCTAGTTGCTCTTGCACAGAATCTATGATTTCCAAACTTGAGGATTCTCCAGATTCCTCAATAGATTCTTCTTCTTCTTTTTCTTCTTCTTCTTCTTCAATTTCACTAACCGCCTTCAATCTGATGGCCAAGATAGCAGCCAAGACGGAAAGGACGATGATGGCTACAACTACGAGGAAAGCGAGTATCGTGCTAATTCCACCGCCTGAACTCGGTGACGATTCTCTTTCATTTCCACCTTCATCAACAGTTTCAATTTCTTCAGTGGGAATGTCAATTTCAAGATTTGAAATTGTGTATAATTCTGCACCATCTGTGACGCGGATGTATAGATTGGTATTGTTCCAATCATCCCACAAAATTAATCCGCCATCTGGATAGGAAACCCATGAAAAATTGTCACTGGACCATTCGACGGCAGATGGCCCGCTACCTTCTCCATCATCGATATTCAAATTGACAACCAATTTGGATATAGGGGCGCGCTTGGCTTCGATTTGCTCTATTGAAACCACAGGTGCATGCCGATCAACACGGATCCATGTGGCGTTGGCGGGACCAATATTTCCAGCCTCATCGATGGCACGGACTTCAAATGAATATCGCCCGTCCATCAACATGGAAAGATTGACTGAGGACTGATTTTCGAACACTGGAGCCCACAAACCACCTGCCCATCGAACCTCATAGTGTGATGTTCCCGAAAGTTCGTCTTCTACAGAGGGCCACTGAATGAGAATTTCATCTGAATGAGTCCAACCGTCTGCCGGAGTAATCTGAGGTGCAGGTGGGGGGGTCAAGTCAGTCTCAGTACTGGCATCTGCTGTTACAAATCTCAATTGATAGGGGCCCCCAGGTACTGCTGGGTCCCATGTTACGCGAATATGATACAACAAAGGGGTGCCCTCTGAATCATCATTAATTGCAGAAATTGTAACCCAACGAATCTCATCATCTACTGCACCTTGTCCTAGTGAACTCGTTCCATTTAGAACAGCAACCTCAAGGTGAGCACCTTCGGCGCTAAGGGCGATTGATGTTTGATTACCTGCATCAATGACAATCGCGTACCAATCTTTCACATCAAGGCCTACAAGGCATCCATCCAGCGTGAGATTTGGGTTTGAACCTAGATGATGAGCTGATGAACGAGTAGTTGCTGCATCGGAATCAAATTCACCATCCGTTTGAGGATTATCACAACCAGGTAACGTTTCACCTGCAGGCGGAGGACTGCTGGAATCAATTGTTAGAGTAGAGTTGGATAGGCGAATATTATTGTTCTCATCATCCTCATAGTGCTCATCACCTGCATCAATCACGAGAATCACCCACCACACACCTTCTACATCACCGACCAAGTTCACAATTTGGGAATCTGCCAAGGTAGAACCACTCATGAGAGATGGGACTCGAGATTGCGAAAGTCGAACATCGCCACTACCAAGAAAACGATCCTCTGAAAGCCAAATTTCAACATCGAAACCTAATGGCTCCTGCCCGAGATTCTCAGCACCCCATTGAATCGTGACAGTCTGCCCGGGTTCAGCAGATAGCGGTGGATTCACCCATGATGCTAGAAGATCTCTGGCAGGTGCTGAAATGGAAAAGGAAACGCTAGCAGCAGCATTGTTGGTTTCGTCATCTTCATCGATTTCAGAACCCGTATCTGCAATGACTACCCAATGAAAATGGCCTACGTGTTGACCGGGGATGGTCACTTCACGTGTGACTTGAATTGTAGATGCGCTGCCCAATGGACTAATGCGGAAACTGTCTACTTGTGTGTCATCTGTGCCCGCTTGTGCATCTAGAGATAGTACCAAACGTACATCGAAAGATGCTGCATCTGAACCACCTGAATTACTGATATTGATGTACACGGTCGTCGACTGACCACTTACTGCATTCTCTGAAATACTGATGGAATCAATAACCAAATCAGCCTTCTCAAGACAAAATTGACCACTGGAGGGGATGGCGTTGTTGTTCTCATCCATCTCGGCAATCGAGTCATTCGGATCTACAATGAGACCCCAGTACCAACAACCATCACCAAGATTGGATGGAATACCGAGATTGATATTCCCTGACCAAGAACCACCTTGCGTGATTGAATTTATTGCATCTGAACCGATGAAGACATCATTGCCTCCTCCAGTGATGGATGAATCGCTGGATAGGTAAATACTGTAATCAATATTGGTTGCATCACCCATGCCTACATTCGCGATTTGGACTGAGACTTGCGCTGTACCGCCCCTAACTCCAGTTGTAGGCCCTGAAACTGATGTAGGTTCAAGATCAGGTCCACAATCTATGACGGTTAGTTGAGCACTACTTGATGCGACGATGTTGTTATTCTCATCCGTCTCGGAAATATAGTCGCCATAGTCAACGTATAGACCTACGTAGTATGTCCCAGGGGTGATGCTGGCTGGCAGAGTCGCAAGCATACTAGTGTGGGTATACGACGGCACGTTGGCCGTTCCACTAGCGTAACCAAGTGAGGTTCCAGTGTAGATTGCTGAAACCGAATTTCCCGTCGAAACAAGAGCCTCGTAATAATGTGCACCAACATTGTCAGTACCTAAATTGGTTGCACTCAATGTAATGTAAATATCAGCGCCTTCGCAGACTTGCCGATAACCTGAATCCACTGAGATTGATGTTGCTTCCAAATCATAATCTGGAATTGTGATATAGATGGAATTCCCAACTTCTACATTGTTGGTTTCATCTCCTTCGGTGACCCGGGCCGTGGTATCTACAATGATGCCGAAGTAGTAGGTTCCCTGTGGGAGGTTGCTTGGAAGGGATGGACTGTATGTTCCACTTCGATAAGAACCGCCAGAAATACTGTTAGCTTGCTGTGTCGATCCTAGCTGTGTATCACTTGTCGTAATGGTTGAATCTGTAGAGATGTACATTTCCCAATAGAACCAGCCCGATGCATCATCGCCATCATTATCAATTCTCCAAGAGATGCTAACCTGTTGGCCACC
>JAQXFF010000020.1 GCA_029250425.1 Candidatus Thalassarchaeaceae archaeon
GTTCACCGTTTTCACTACCTGATTCAGAGATTGAATCTGACAGTGACAATGATGCTTGATCAGCGGTAAATCCAAGCTGACTTGCTGGGAAATTGCTCATCGAAATATCATATTCAAGGCCGATGTCCCATGTGTAATCTATTTCGCCACATGCATCGTAAAGTCCCAAATGCTCTTCTTCTCCAATTGAAATTCCCGATTGCCAGTAATTCATCTCAAAGCCCCAATCGGTTTGGGAACCATCTGCAGACCATTCAATTCGAATTGAATTGGTATCATACCAATTAGTGTATTCGTAAGAATTGTATCCGCTAAATGTATCTAGCAGTTGTCCTGTATTGTCGTCATAAATTTCAACTCTATCATAGTAATTCTCGGTCCGGAACTCCCCCCAGTACAGTCGAAGTGATTCTGCGCTGTAATCGTGAATGAACCAAGTGTCAGAAGCATAGTTGTTGTAGTAATGGGCAGACTCAATTGTGGAACCATTGTTTGAATAATAACCTGTGTCTTTCACATCGTAACCAATACTTTCAGTCCATGAATTTCGCCACGCGTCATCCCGATCACCATCACAATTCCAGTGAATTGCATCATAGTCGCCACCGATGATATCTTCGTAAATGGTTGAAGGCTCTGCCATTCTCCATTCTGCAGTCAGTTCAGCAATGGTGAAATCTACGGCCATCGATGCCTGTGTATTGTCAAATGAAATTCTATCATTGCCGGCATAAAAGTCCGCATCTAATGTGGCCGCTGAGTTCAATGAAATACTACCCGTTACAGATAGATCCATTCCAGCAAAGTGTAAGTCATCTGTATAATATTCAGACATCAAAACGTCCATGATGAACACGTTATTTCCATTGGTATCCAAATCGACATCAAAGCCAACATCGTCGTCCGACCAATCAAAATCCATACCTTGTGTTGTCTGTACAAGCATTCGAAGTGTAATGGTGGTGTCAATTGTATCGACATCAATATCATCGCCGGTTGACAACTCGATTTCGGTCGATTGACCGGGACCTTGTGTGACATAGTAGTGTGTGTAACCTTCGATTCCATATTCCAAATCTAGATTGATGTTGCCATCTAGTGCAGCATCTTCGATATCGATAATAAGTTGGTCAATGTCAAGTCCAGTCATGTCCTGAATATCGGCCGGTAGTTCACTCCAGTCATAGGAGACACCCCAAGATGTGGTTGTACTGGTTGGTCCGGAGTTGGACGGTTCAGGTGCTTCATTCAGTTGCGTTCCAGTTCCTGATATACAACTCATCAGAAGTAGGCAGGTCATAATCAACGGCATCATTGCTCTCGCGCGCATGTACACCCGCGAGGGATTATCTTCGATAAGGGTGTCGAGGCCCTATTCCTCTTCATTGACAAATTTTTCTGGTCTATTGGTCCTCTCAAAAACGAAAATTAATGCCAATAACAATCCAATGGTCAACCATATTGTCAGTGCATTACCATAGCGCAATGAAATTTCTCCATCCCATCCAATATTTGCATCATGTTCGTTCTCGGGATCTTCCGGTGGTGCTTCCTTCACCGCTTCACGTTCCTCTTCATCGACCATGCCCAAATCCCATCCATTTCCTTGAAAATGGAATTCAAATCCAATGAATATCACTTCCGTTCCAGTGTTACTATTCACGTGATAGAATGATTCCCCTGGCCCTTGATCTTCTGGCAATCCATCATCCAACGAATCCCCCATGTCCATCATCCAAGCCATTGGAACCCCAATGGCAAACATCAGAAGTCCGACCATCCAAAATGAGAGGGCCCATCGCATCCGCATGCCTCCTCGGAGCGCGGCAAATCCTGCTAACAATGCGGTTGAAAATACAGTGATCATGACAAAAGCTCGCATATTATTGAGGTTCTTTGCATCGCCTCCACCACTCCGTTCCTCTTCTTCAATAGTGACATTCTCTTCAACTGAATCACGAACCATCAACCACATGAAAAATGGAGTGGCTTGTTCAATTCTCATCTCTTGAGTAACCTCATTTCCATCGACATCAATTTCCAGAATCAATTCTGTTCTTTCGGGCTTTCCGGAGGTGAATTCCGTGCTTCCTGAAAGATGCAACCAAGGGACCATGATGGAAGAAATACACAGCAAGGAAATGGCAATCCAAACCGCGCGAACCTTCCTATCCATTTTCCCACCTACAGTTGGGGTAGTCGAAATGATTGGGGTTTGGCGATTCCAAGGTCTTTAGGAAACGCTCGTTTTTGCTCTGGAAGGACAACTGGAATCATTTCCTTGCCAATCAGAGAGACGCGACTTTCACTCCGATCTGCGAGAACTTCCCTTCCAACAAGTGGTGCAAGGGTGCGAGAAAACTCCATGATTTCGTCATGTGTTGGCATGTCTGTAATCTTGTGATTGTTCTGTGAATGGCCGACATAAACGTAGCCTTTCGCCTCGATGAAATTTGGATCAGCCATATTGTCGAGACGTGCATAGTCATCATAGAATCCAAGTGAATGATTCTTGATGAGCGTGTGTCGACAGACCGTACGTGTATCCAATGAAGGCAGTAGTTCGAGTGTTTTCTCCAACATTTCCCAAGAGTTATCATTGAATTTAGGTTTGCAGATTTTGTTGAATACTTCCTTGTTGGGAGCATCGACACTGACGTAGAGTTGAGTCGGCAAGGTATCGAGATTCTCGATGACCTTGGGTAGACTTCCATTGGTAACCAAGAAGGTGGACACACCGTGGTCGTGGCAAATCTCAAGGAATTCTGCTAGACGAGAATACAAGGTGGGTTCTCCGTTGAGGCTGATTGCAACATGCTTGGGGTTTTGCGCTTCTTCCCATTTTTCGATGGCCACATCTTTGTGACCTTTGAATCCGGTCAACAATCGTCTGTGTGCCCGCACGGATTCATAGAAGAGCATCTCTGGGTCATCATCGATTTTGTGAAGTGTCGCAGAGTGAGGTTCACGCCAGCAGTATGTGCATGCGAGGTTGCAGGTGTCCACATTGGG
>JAQXFF010000052.1 GCA_029250425.1 Candidatus Thalassarchaeaceae archaeon
CAGCAGCTGGAGTCACCAAACATCAGGTGACTTTCGCACAAGTATTGCTAGACGATATCAATGATTTTTCTGCGATGAACGAAGTCTATGGCGCGTGGTTGGCAGATGTCGAAATCCCCCCTGCAAGAGCAGCGTTTGAAGCCGCCAAATTACCACGTGGTGCTGCGATTGAAATCGTTGTACAGGCCCACGAAGATGCGTGATTGAATGCCCGGTTCACCTTACCTTGATGAGCGACCTCCGGGTTTGCTAACATGGCCACTTCTGCTGCCCATTTTATTGGCAATATTTGTGACCGAATGCATAGTCGGCGTTTGGATTTGGACCTCATTTCCTGATTGGAAAATTGTCGTTTACATTATTCTGGGAATCGATCTCGTTACGCTGATTGTCATCTACATCATGACAACAAGGGCGAGGGGGGAAAATCTCGAATGAAAGGGGCATCGAGTCCACTCGATGAATCGCAGCGACTTTGAGTAATGCCCCAGTCGACAGGTCATGAGCGAGTGGGCACTTGAGACTTTCAAGGCCTACGATATTCGTGGTATTGCTGGCTCACAATTGACACCAGCCTTCGCCGAACGCTTGGGTCAAGCATTGCCAACCTTCCTCGATTGTGAGTCTCTGGCTGTTGGTCGAGATATTCGTGAATCTGGACCTGAACTTCACCAGGCCTTCGTCAACGGTTTGATGTCCGCTGGTTGTGATGTGCATGATCTTGGTATTTGCACTACTGGAGCACTTTACAGTGCTACAGCAAATCTCAATGTCGGAGGTGGTGTAATGATTACCGCCAGTCACAATCCACCGGAATATAACGGATTCAAGATGTGCCGCGGTATGGCTGCAATGGCTGGTGATGAAATCCAAGCACTTCGTGCAGTATTCGAAGCAGGTGATTTTAGAACAGGGGATGGACAACATATCGATGCAGGCGACTTCCTTTCCACGTACATGGAAGATGTTCTTGAACAATCGGGACTACCATCTCGAACGGTGAAAGTGGTCATTGATTGCGCCAATGCGGTGCCTGGCCCATTCATGGTTGACCTTTGCAATCAACTAGGATGTGAAACGATTCCCCTGCACTGTGAGTGGGACAATACCTTCCCAAACCATCCACCTGACCCCACGCGTCCAAAGAATATGGTCGAACTTGGTGAGATGGTTGTCGCTACTGGTGCTGAATTTGGAATTGGTATTGACGGAGATGGTGATCGTGTTGGAGTGGTCGATGAAAATGGAAATTTCATTTATCCAGATCGGCTCTTGGCTGTATTTGCACGCGACATTCTCTCACGTGTACCTGTAGATGCAAGTGATGCGGCTAGAACGATCATTCACGATGTCAAGTGTAGTATGGCATTGGAACAAACAATCGAAGCTTCCGGAGGTATTGCCCACATGATGCGAACTGGACATTCCTTCCTCAAACAAGCCCTGCGTGAAAATCCCGAGACGCCAATGGCTGGAGAAATGAGTGGGCACTTCTTCTTCCACGATCGCTGGAATGGATTTGATGACTCATTGTATGCGACTGCACGCCTCATCGAATTGGTCGCAAGAGACAACAAACCCTTCTCATCTCTCTTTGATGGCATCCCAACCTATCCGTCAACCGGTGAAGCAAAAGTGCCGCTCACAGGGGGTAGAGAAGATACAATGGATGCAGTGCGTGAAGCCTATGCAGACATGGAATACAGTGCGGTAGATGGCGTTCGTGTACGCTATCCTGATGGTTGGTATCTGTGCCGTCCATCCAACACCGAACCCATTCTAGTGATGCGGGCCGAGGCAGGTACTGAAGAGAGCCTTGACAATATCAAATCGGATGTTGAGGTGCGATTAGGATCAATCATCAATTTGGTGAAATTTCACGATGCTTAAGCGGTCAACCCGTATTTTTCCATGATTTGAATCATCACGAAGTATCCTATGATAGTGGTCGAAAGCCCAGCACCAAGAGCAGGATAGAAATCCCAACCTCGCTCGATGAGAAGGGGTATCACGATGAACATCAGAAGGGATGGAATCAGAAGCCAGACAATATCCTTGGCAAAGCCTGAGATTTCTTCTGCAGATTGTCCCTCATGATTCATCCACATCATCGCGAGTACGCTGACAATCGGCACAGATGCAAGGACGGCTGCAAGCAAGGTGTTACGTTCACTGACCTGTACCACTGCAAAAATGATGAGCGCGGTCAACCCAATCTTTCCAGCATCGAACACCCATCTCATGTAGTGCGAGTTGAGCATTCAAAGGTCAATCTTTGCGGTCAATTTGGTGTCGCCCGCCATGAATGCCAACCAAATGTCTCATCGTCGAGGGCCTTCTTGAATTCATCAAATGCCTTGAGAAGATCTTTCTTGGTGAAAGGGAATGCTTCCGATTTTGGATTGAATGATGAAAAGCGTAAAGCCATCTTCAAAAGCATTGAAATTTGGTTTAGTTTCATCAGTAATCGTTCGATCACTTCAGGTTCACTTTGGCTATTGATGACATCAAAGCCTGCTGTAGAAATTTCAATTCCAACTTCCAATGCTGTGCGTTGTTGAACGACTTCATTGATTCGTGTTTCACCCACCATGCGGCCAATGATTTTCGGCAATGTCGAATTTGAGAACAATACTGGTTCATTGACAATCAATTGGCCACCCGGAGCAAGCATCTGCTTTGCCGCGGTAAATACCGCTTCCAAATCACGCTCAATTATACATCGACATTCGATGAGAACATGCGTAAATGTTCCTGGTTCAAACGGTGGTTCTGACATTTTAGAATGCACATAATTCACCCGTTCATCTTCGTAGATACAATGCTGCAACAAGGGTTCGATGGCGACGACTCCGGTCGCTTTGCAGCCAAAGTTTTCGACCAACATCTGACAAACGGTTCCAACGCCTGCTCCCAAGTGTAGAACGTGGCTGTATTCATCGACGCCTGCCTCGCGGCAAAGACGAATCGTCACTTCAGGGGAAGCTGGAAATGAGTCACCCAAGGCATTGCGAATCATCGGGTTTCCCGCTGCTTCGCCAACATCCATGCACCTCGGAACCCATCGGGGTCTTTCAAGCGAATGGAGCCATTGGGGAGATTCGAACTCCCGGCCTCTTGATTACGAATCAAGTGCTCTACCAGCTAAGCTACAATGGCAGTGAGCGGGCCACCTGACTTTCGGCCATAAAGAATCGGATGTATTAGGAAAGGTCGAGCTCTTCCAATCGATCACCAAAATTCTCTGCGCTGATCTCCAGTGCTTCGATGACAGGCATCCGTCTTCCAGCGAGCATGTTGAGGCAAGCGCCACCCCCAGTACTGTTGTGATCAACCAAATCCACGACCTTCTTTTCGTTCACAAGTGTGCTCGTGTGGCCACCCCCTACAATCACAAAGCCATTGGATTCACAGCACTGATTGAGAATTTCAATGGTGCCGAAAGCAAAGGGATCTTTCTCGAATAAACCTGCAGGGCCATTCCAGAGAACACAACCCGCGTCAATAATGTGTTCGCGAATTTTCATGCACGTAGACAATCCAATGTCAAAGAGAGGACCTGAGGGGGGGAGATCTTCGAGGGATAGATCCACACGCTTGCCATCTATTTCAGCTGCAACATCAATCGGCAATAACAAACGCTCTTTGTGCGTATCTAGCAGTGTATGGGCCATGGCCATTGTTGAATCAAATACGTCACCAAGTTCCTTGCGGAGGAATGCTTCATTGCCTTCACCGATATTATGTCCAGCGGCCCACAGCATCAGGTTTCCAACGGCACCAACAAGCACAATGGTATCTGCAACACCTCGTTCGCATAGATTGAGGGCGATTTCTAGAGTGTCATCGCACTTCACGCCTCCAAGCACTGCCGTGTAGGGCTTGGGTGGAGATTCTGTAGCCATTTTCAACGCCTTTACTTCCTTGGCCATCAATTCTCCAGCAAAACAAGGTAAGGCTTTGCTAAATCCTGACAAGGATGGACTGTTACGATGTGAAGCCGCAAATGCATCATTCACGTAGGCATCGACCAAGGGGGCAAGGTTCTGAACGATTTCAGATTCATGTAACTCCTCAAATGCTGCTTTTTTCATTCCCATTTCATCTTCATGCCCACGGACATTGTTCAGGAACAACATATCACCCGGCGCCATATTTCGAATGGCTTCTTGAGCAATTTCCCCACATACATCTGGAACGAAAGTGATCGAACGACCCAATAATCGACTCAGTAAATCTGAGTGAGCATACATGTTTGTGAAATCAATTTTCCCAGGTCGGCTTTGGTGAGCGAGTATGATTACGCGTGAACTCGCCAAGCGCTGTAGAGTGGGTAGAATACCTCGAAGACGGGAGTCATCGAGGAAAGCTTTGGTCTCAGGATGAAGGGGGCTGTTGACATCAACGCGTAAAAGCACACGCTTCCCCGCAAAGCCGGCATCGGCCAGGGTCAGTACGGACCCCATTGAACTCGCCGACCCGAGGGACGGTTATGACCCATTCGCCGACAGAAGACATTTGGTTGAGCACCATGTGGAGGTGGTATGGAGTGGTCAACCGATACTCTCGCCGGCCCGGATGGCGAGGACTGGAGAGTCCCAACTTCAGAACTTGAAATAAGGCAATCACGATTTCTTGAAGCCCTTGATGGGGGTAGTGCTTGGGTCAATGATCCTGTAGACATGTACTGGTTGGTTGGCAACCGCCAAGCGGGTGGAGTTCACTTCTCATCAGATGGGACTGTCACGCAGTACGTCAGAAATTCACTCGAAAGGGCACGCTTTGAATCAGGAGGTGGTGATGCTCCACACAGCGTTGTCAGCCATCCCAGAATGTCCACTCTGAATGAAACTGTATCTGATACACCCACCCTACAACTCGGACGGATGCCTGCTTCAGATGCGGCCTTCCTACAATCAAAGTTGGGTGAGGGGGGCGATTGCACCCAATTACTCTGGACTCTTCGAGAAATAAAATCAGATTGGGAAATCGAAAGAATGCGGG